>CAJXUT010000043.1 GCA_913061365.1 uncultured Colwellia sp. | reverse complement strand
GTGGGCTCGGAGATGTGTATAAGAGACAGACTTATACCTATTTAATTAAGTTTGTGATTTTGTTGTACGTAGGAAAAATATTTCATGACAAGCTGAACACTGCCCCTTAATTTTTAAGCAAAAAAAAGCCCTGTAGTAAACTACAGGGCAAACTTTAGCTAGGTTCAGCTAAAATCAAAGGGAATCTCGTCAACTGACTTATGATGCTCATAAAATCACAGGTAAGCACAGTGTAAAAAGAATTTTATAATAAACATGTTTGTGATTGCACCACCGTGATTGCAATCACGTTAACAATATCGTTAATACCGCAACCGCGAGAAAGATCATTAGCAGGTTTTCTAAGCCCTTGTAAAATAGGACCAATAGCATCAGCCTTGCCGATACGCTCTGCCAATTTATAACCGATATTTCCTGCTTCTAAATTAGGAAAAACTAACACGTTGGCACGGCCATGAGTAGCAGGGTTCTCTACTTTCTTTTCTGAAATAGCTGCTACAATAGCAGCATCAAGCTGTATATCACCATCAATGGCTAATTCAGGCGTTATAGCTTTTACCTTCTCAGTTGCAGAAACCACTTTATCAACCGAGGCATGCTTTGCACTGCCGCTAGTCGAAAACGATAACATCGCCACACGAGGTTCTTCGTTTAACAGTGTTTTGGCGCTATAGGCTGCTGACAAGGCTATTTGAGCCAATTGTTCGCTATCAGGATCGATCACTAAACCACAGTCAGAAAAAATAACGCCGCCTTTTAAGTCATGAAAAGGCTGACATAACATCATTAAAAAGAAACTAGATACCATACTGGCCGATTTATCCATACCAATAATTTGAATAGCACTGCGTACTACATCACCTGTTGTGTATACTGCGCCATTTACAGAGCCGTCGGCATCACCAAGGTGCACCATCATTTGCGCATAATAAAGTGGATCTTTAATTAACTCCGCAGCCTTTTCTTCTGTCATTCCCTTGGCTTTACGCATTTCAAATAAATTAGCAGCATAACGGCCTGCTTTAGGTGAATCACTTGGGTCGATTAACGTCACTGAATCTAACGAAATACCAAGCGCTTCAGCTTTAGCATTTATTGTTGCAACATTTCCCAATAAAACGATAGTTGCAACACCTCTATTTGTCGCCTCCTGAGCCGCTTCAATAATACGAGGATCTTCACCTTCAGCAAGTACAATATGTCGTGGAGCTTCACTAGCGCGCTTAAAAATGTTGTTGAGTGCTTTCATTAATGATTAACCTAAATAATGGAGATAAATAACAAAATCGCTTTGAATAAAACACTGTTCATCAGCAAGCTATACAAAACGTTCTTTAGTAAAAATACAGTTACAAGTTGAATATAATCTGAAGGCTCGAAAGCCTTCAGATTAACAAGTCAAATTACAATGACTTTATTAGGCCTTATACGAAATCTTTATATTTTTCAAGATGACGGATAGGTTTAGCTAGTGCATCACGACGGAACGGGTCACCTAATTCACGTGTACACATGATTTCAATAACGGTAGTTTTACGCTCGTCCATTTGTTGACGGATAGCTTCTTTCAGTGCAGGACCGATGTCTTCTAGTTTGTCAACAGTTACGCCTAATGCGCCCATTGAACGTGCAATTTCTGCGAAGCTAGGGTTTTCTAATTCACCCGCAACGAAACGACGGTTGTAGAAGTCAACTTGGTTTTTCTTCTCTGCGCCCCATTGACGGTTATGGAATACGATTGAAGTCATTGGAATGTCTTCACGTACACAAGTCATAATTTCCATCATTGACATACCCCATGCGCCGTCACCAGCGTAAGAGATACCTGGACGTTCAGGAGCCGCAACTTTAGCACCAATCATTGTAGGTAGTGCGTAACCACAGTTACCAAATGACATTGCTGCAAAGAATGAACGAGGACGTTCAAAACGTAAGTAGCTGTTTGATACTGAGTTGATGTTACCGATATCAGTAGAAACCATTACGTCTTCTGGCATTGCTTTTTCAAGCTCACGTAATACTTGACGTGGGTGTAACCAGTTGTCTTCTTCGCCGTTTTGCTCAGCAATCATTTCTAGTGAGTAGTCATCTTTCTCATGAATCCACTCATCAAGCTCAAGTTCCCATGCAGCTTTTTCAGCGGCGATAGCTTCAGCACGCTCAGCCATGTTATCAACACACTTAGGTTTTAAATCTTTAAGTAATGTCATTAATGCTTGGGCTGCTGCTTTCGCATCACCACAAATAGCCACATCAACTTTCTTAACTAAACCAAGCATTTTCGGATCACAATCAACTTGGATGATTTTGGCATTTTTCGGCCAGTAATCGATGCCGTGTTGAGGTAAAGTACCGAACGGCCCTAAACGTGTACCTAATGCTAATACAACATCAGCTTTAGCAATAGTATTCATGCCTGCTTTAGAGCCTTGGTAGCCTAAAGGACCACACCACATTGGGTGAGATGCTGGGAATGAATCGTTGTGTAAGTAGCTATTTACTACTGGCATGCCAAGCATGTCAGAGATTGCGATTGCTTCTTCATAAGCATCACCTTGAACAACACCACCACCAGAAACCATTACTGGGAACTCAGCATTTGCTAATAATTCAGCTGCTTCTTGAAGTGATACCGCACCACCAGCAGAACGCTCAATGCGAATTGGTGTAGGGATTTCACATTCAATATCGCCGTAGAAGTTATCACGAGGAATGTTTAATTGCGTAGGACCATTTTCTAACATCGCACGGTCAAAACAACGTGCAGTAAGCTCAGCCATACGAGTATTGTTAACAACACTTACTTGGTATTTAGTGATTGTTTCAAAAAATGGTAATTGCTCAGCTTCTTGGAAACCACCAAGACCTTGAGAGTTAGTACCCGTTTCAGGCGTGATACATACTACTGGCGAGTGAGCCCAGTAAGCAGCAGCAATTGCTGTAACAAAGTTAGTAATACCTGGGCCATTTTGTGCAATACAAACACCATGACGACCAGATACACGAGAATAACCGTCAGCCATGTGGCCAGCGCCTTGCTCATGTACAGTAGGAATTAAACGAATTCCTGCTGGTGTAAAAATATCCATTGCATCCATAAATGCACTACCCATGATACCAAAACTATCAGTTACGCCATTGGCAACTAAAGTTTCGACCATTGCTTCACTTGGAGTCATACGAGCCATAATTTTCTTCCTCATTATTTATAAATAAGTGATAACCGGTGTCACCACTCACAACAATTAAACTAAATGATTTACCTAAAAGGTGAATCTAAACAATTAAGCGTTTGCTGGATTGTAAGGTGTGAATTCACGACCTAAAGCAATCGCAACTTCTTCACTGGTGATATTTCCAGCGTGAACATTTAAGCCGTTGGCTAAATGTGCATCACGTTGGATAGCTTCTTCCCAGCCTAAATCAGCTAAAGATACGATGTACGGCAACGTAGCATTATTAAGTGCCAATGTTGACGTACGTGCAACAGCACCTGGCATGTTAGCAACACAGTAATGAACAACATCATCAACGATGTAAGTTGGGTCTTGATGCGTTGTTGCGTGAGAAGTAGCAAAACAGCCACCTTGGTCAATTGCAACATCAACTACAGCAGAGCCTGGCTTCATGCGAGAAACCATTTCAGCTGTCACTAGTTTCGGTGCAGCAGCGCCTGGAATTAATACACCACCGATAACTAAATCAGCAGATAGTACGTGCTCTTCTAAAGCAGCCTTACTTGAATAAACCGTTTGAAGACTAGTACCAAATTCTGAAACTAGACGACGTAATACATCAACACTGCGATCCAAGATGACAACTTGAGCACCCATACCTATTGCCATACGTGCAGCATTACTACCTACTACGCCGCCGCCAATAATGGTAACTTTTGCTGGTTCAACACCTGGTACGCCGCCAAGTAACATACCGCGGCCTTCTTTAGATTTTTCAAGACAAGCAGCACCCGCTTGAATCGACATACGACCAGCAACTTCAGACATTGGAGCTAGTAACGGTAAGCCACCGCGTGCAGAAGTAACTGTTTCATAAGCAATACAAGTGGCACCACTTGCTTGTAAGTCATCTGTTTGCTCTGGATCAGGAGCAAGATGAAGATAAGTAAATAACAATTGGCCTGGACGTAGCATTTTACGTTCAACTGCTTGCGGCTCTTTTACTTTAACAATCATGTCAGCTTCAGCAAAAATTTCTGCTGCTGTGGCTGCAATAGTTGCACCCGCAGCCTGATAGTCAGCATCACTAAAACCAATACCGGCACCGCCGTTAGCTTCAACAACAACCTTATGGCCGCGGCTGGTAAGTTCTAGTACACTCGCTGGTACCATACCAATGCGATACTCGTGGTTTTTAATTTCTTTTGGTACACCGATTAACATATTAGCGCTCCTATCTTCTGTTTGTATTATTATTAAATTGATATTTATTTCTGTCACCTGAACCAGCATGTAAAGCTAAGTTGCAAGAACCGAAAACGTGATTACAAGATAGGATGATGGCCCTAATCGCAATAGAACCAGATCAAAGTCACCAATACAGCCAGAATTACAAAAGTAACAAACAACCAAAATAACCTTTTAATACAACAGATTACAAAGTGGTGCCAAAATAAAAAAACAGATACCTCCAGATACATGCAGCTCTTTATTTTTAAGCTTCATTGTTCTAGAGAGTCAAATCACAATCATGTTTCTTATCCAAAAAGGAAAATCAGCGCCATAATTCCTTGATGAAATAATCAAATAAATAATAAGTAGATGATTTTATGAGTAGTGGGCAATATAAAGATGAGTAATATAAAGGTGAGTAATATAAAACTGTAGGTAAGAAATTGCCTGCATAGAGAGTTCTTATTTGCAGGCAACATTATTAGGTAATAATCAGAATAGGTTTCTAGCTTAAACCATTGAGCGAATTAGCTCGGCTAACTTCTTAATTCCCTCATCAATTCGGTCAGTGGGTATGGAAGAAAAACCAAGGCGGAAATAATTTGTTGGAGGTGAGTCTTCAAGGAAGTGGATAGTTCCTGACTCAATCAATATGCTTTCCTCCATCGCCCGTTTTTGCAATTCAACAGCATCAAGACCTTCTGGACCTTTAACCCAATAACAAGAGCCGCCAAATGTAGGTTGAGTATGGGATTCTGGCAAGTATTTTCTTAAAGCAACATCCATGGCACGCCAACGAGTTTGAAAGTTACGGGTAATATTCATAATGAGTGACTCGTGATAGCCCCGCTCAATAAATAAAGCGATAGAACGCTGATTATTGGCCGCTGGATGTCTAACAATCAGTCGGCGTAGTGCCCGAACTTCTCTAATTAACTCAGCAGGTCCCACCAAATACCCCACCCGTAACCCCGGTGCCAGTGTTTTGGATAAACTGCCAATGTATAAAACCCTATCATTAGTATCTAAACTTTTGAGTGCCGGTGTCGGGTTTGACTCAAAATTAGTTTCGCTTTCATAGTCATCTTCAATGATAATAAAATCATCTTTATCGGCTTGTTCAAGCAATTGATAACGTCGCTCTATCGGCATTGTTACTGTTGTTGGGCACTGGTGGCTTGGCGTGGTATAAACCAAATCGCAGCCTTTAAGGTGCTCGCCAACGAGCATACCATCGTCATCCACTGGAATGGGCTTTACTATCGACGGATTTAATTTTGCGATATTACGTATATCAACATAGCCCGGTGTTTCTAGGCCTATTGTGCTTTCCTTATCTAACAACAATCGCGCCAACATATATAATGCTTGCTGAGCGCCGACAGTAACCAGTATCTCATCTTCTGATGCCCAGACACCGCGTCTTGGTAATAAGCGCGTTCTGATTTGTTCAACCAATAACGGATCATCAGTATCCATGCGGTCTCCAGCCCATTCAGTAATTGACGGACCGCTCACCGCATCTCTGCAACACTCACGCCAGTTGACCGTTGGAAACATAGAGGTATCAAATTGACCATAATTAAATGGGTAAGTATACTTTTGCCAGTCGCGCGGTTTAACAATATTGGTTTGGTTGCTCGGGTTGAGTTTAAAGTGTTGTTCCCAGTTAGGTGGATTATGTCCGACAATTTTACAGGTTTCTTGTTTAGCTGAATCTAATTTAACCTGCCCCGTTAAAATATCGGGATTAACATAATAACCACTTCTTTCACGAGCAATTAAATAACCATCATCTAATAAATGCTCATAAGCCAACACAACAGTATTACGCGCAACGTTAAGTTGCTGAGACAATTTCCTGCTTGATGGTAAGGCTTGTTCAAGCGGAACATTTCCATTCAGTATGGCCGATGCAATTTGCTCCCTTAATTGCTGCTGTAAGCTTCCACCCTGGCCGGGTGTCAAATGAAATAACTGAAACATAGTTTACCTTTATAATTATAATTATATTTATATTTTCATTGATACCAATCAACATAAATAACTGAACAGCTTAAGCAATTAATAATTTCATATCATGTCGTAAATTTTTAAGTGATGAGAACTCATTACTAAAATTTATATTTTTATCTCAATGAGATTTTGCTAAGAACCTGAATAATTATCTATCCTAACGGATATTTTAGTCGTACTTTAAAGCTAGCTTGTTAAATATAACAACAAAACTTTAAACGATACTTTCAATTCTTGTTTGTCGGTGTCGAATTAAATTTTAATCTCTTGTTTAATTTATTTTAAATAATCAATTTAGCTCATGTAATGAGTGTAGCAATGTTTACCAATGTATCAAACAACTAGCAATAAAGAAAACCCATAAATGATGTGACTAAATAGCTCCATTTGAGAAGCTATCTCTGGCTCTATAATATATACGTGAACACCCTTGTCTAATTTATTAAGCGAGCTCAAAAACTCTCTGCTAGCTATAGACGAAACGAGTTAATTTTTATATTCGTTTATTGCATTTTTTCTACTTGAACAATAGCTAAAACATCATTTTTATCTTTTTTATTTTGTCTTACCATGACAACTAATTTCGCTGAAATCAAACGTGCATCATGCCCTACTTCTATCATTTTATGTTTCTAATCGTTAGAAGTGCTACATGCTGCAAAGATTATTGTCTTGGCTTACCTTTGAAAAACCAGTAAAGAAAGTCATTGGGTGTCATTTCAATAGCCAACTGCATTTTTATTGCGATAAGTACAAACTTGAACAACTTCTTTTGCTAGATCAACATCAGCTTTAATACGACTTATATCAAGTGCCCTTTAATATATTTCTGTGGGAGCTTTTGTATTACCTCACATTATAGGATGCGGTGGAATAAAATGATGTATTGGAATTTAAAGCAACGATGTTATTGGCGTATTTAGTCTATTTAGAATGGTCACATATTTATTAATATGGGTATTAGTAAGCATATACTCTGCACTAATTAAATTGACTGCGGCCTATAAAAAAAAAACAACTGGTCCTTACTTAAAAATAACATACAGGTTGCAATATCACAGAATTTAACTTTACTCCAGAGGACAACAATAATGTACGTATTAATGGATATCATGGTTTCACCCGGAGGCATTGGTACATCTGTATCTCCATATGTCGCTATGTGTCAGAAGATTTTTGAAGAAGCCGGACTTACTCACACCATGCATGGCTTTGGTACAAATGTGGAAGGCGAATGGGAGGAAGTAATGGCTGCAGTAAAACGTTGTCATGATGACCTTCATCAAGCTGGTGCTGTGCGTATTACCAGTCATATGAAACTTAGCACTCGTATCGATAGAGACCAAACTATGAATGACAAAGTCAGCAGTGTTCAAGAAAAACTAATATAGAAATCAAATTGATATGCAAATATTAGCTCAACAATTAAATGCCAATTGAATTCATGAATTCAATTGGCATTAGAAATGACGCTTAGAAAAAATAAACCTAGTCATGGTTAAGATGTAATAGCAGGCTAGAGTTTTTATAAACGCTTCACAACATATTAATTGAAAATACGCCTGTCACACTAGAAAAACAAGGTGACAAACGTATTAATTAACATTAAGCGTTTGGTGTTACTTCTGCCATTGCATTGTCAATTGCATCAACGATATTGTCGATATCAGCACGAGTTGCAATAAGCGCAGGGCTCAAACAAACTGTATTGTTGTATTCTTTAAATGAACGGTTAGTACGGCCAATGATTACACCATTTTTCATACAGTGTGCACCAATTGCCATCGCAACACCTTCATCTACTGGCTCTTTAGTTACACGATCTTTAACCATTTCAAAACCAGCGAATAAGCCTTTACCACGTACATCGCCAATGATGTCATACTTGTCTTTTAATTGATTCAAGCGCACCATTAAGTGCTCGCCTTGCTCATTTACGTTATCAAGTAACTTTTCATCTTCAATAATTTGCATGTTAGCCAATGCAGCAGCAGGACCAGCTGTACAACCACCAAATGTAGAAATATCACGGAAGTAATCCATACGTGGGTCTTCTGGATCTTTAAACTGGTTGAATAAATCTTCGGTCATTACCGTACATGAAATAGCCGCGTAACCTGAGGCTACACCTTTAGCCATAGTAACCATATCAGGCTTAATTCCATAATGTTGGTAACCAAACCATGTACCGGTACGGCCTAAACCACAGACCACTTCATCTATGTGTAATAATATGTCGTACTGCTTACAGATTTCTTGTACACGATCCCAGTAGCCCGCAGGTGGCTCAATTACACCACCACCAGCAGTGATAGGCTCAAGACATAATGCACCAACGGTTTCAGGACCTTCAGCAAGAATAACTTTTTCAATTTGGTTAGCTGCCCAAACACCATAGTTTTCAGTGTCTGCGTCTTCTTGAGGACGGTATTCACAACAATGTGGTACTTCAACAAAACCAGGTGTAAATGGACCATACTGGTTCTTACGCTCGTACTGACCCGTAGCGCTTAATGCCGTAATAGTTGTACCGTGGTAATCACGCTCACGGAATAAGATTTTATGCTTTTGACCGCCATTTTTCTTCGCTGCTAATTGACGAACAATTTTAAATGCTTTTTCGTTTGCTTCAGAGCCTGAATTTGAGTAGTAAACACGGCTCATACCTGGCATTTTTTCGATTAGCTTTTCTGCAAACTGTGCTGCTGGTACATTACCAGCCGTTTGTGCAAAATAGTTTAAGGTTACTAATTGATCTCTTACTGCATCAGCAATTTCAGTGCGACCATAGCCAACGTTAACAGTCCAAACCGCACCAGATACAGCGTCAAGGTATTCGTTACCTTTCGCATCCCATACACGCATACCTTCGCCTTTAACGATTACCATTGGGTCACTTTCTTCAAATGGCTTATGTTGCGTTAGGTGATGCCAAACGTGGTTACGATCTTTGTTGATTACGTCTTGTGCATCAAACTTATTGGTGTTATCAGTCATATTTATCTCCTGCAAAATCCAGTTATTTGGTTAAAGGTACTGAAAAGTTTATCCAGATACTTTTTCATCTTTTAAATTTGAATATTCATTGACTCGTTATGTCATTCAAAATATTTACCGCTAAACAGACATGCTCTGCTCGCTTGCCTATGCCACTTAAATTACTGTGCATTGGCAAATATCAGTTAGAACCAGATCTTTAACAGATTTGATGCCAGACATTTCAACAATCATCTGGACTCACTCATGTAAACATTTTGGACCTTACGCAAAATCACTGACTTTCACAGTATGAATAAGGTTCAAAAAGGAGAATAATTAAACAACCTGAACATTTTGGAAGGAATTAAACACTTTATCTCAATCGAATAACTAAACTAATAACTATATATCCAATGGAGAAGACAGTGACTATAACAAATAAAAAGTTATCTACGAGCTTAATACTAACGGCAACCCTTGGCGCATCAATGAACATGGCATGGGCAGCTGAATCACTTGAAGATCGCATTAAAACGTTAGAAACTAAACTAGCCAATAAATCAGAAATCAAGTCAGATAGCGCCATGAGCGCTAAGCTTTACGCTACCGTTCGCCCAAGTTTGACTTATTTTGACAAAGGCGATGATAACAGCGTTGAAGTGACCGACTTCTTATCATTTGCGGGTCTTTATACTGAAGCTGATTTAGGCAATGGCTTGACAGCAATTGCACACGGCGAATGGGGCTTTGATATCTCACAAAACGGCGATTTTGGTAAAGCACGACGCGCATCAGTTGCACTAGCAAGTGATTCTTTTGGTAAAATTGCCTTTGGTAAAGACCGCGCCGTAGATTATTTACTTCACGCTACACACGTTGATATCTTCAACCATCGTGCATCACCATTTGCTTATGACCAAATAACATCAGACGGTTTTTTCACTGCTAACCAAGTAACTTACGCAAACACATGGGATAGCATTACTTTCATGGCTGGCTTTAAGTTCGCAAAAGGCGATGACGAAGATTATGCAAAACAATCAATTGCAGGTTTAAGCTACGATGCTAATGGTTTACATTTAGCAGCAAGTTTTAAAGCACGCGATAACGCCGATGCTGTTGCAGTTTCTTATGCACAACAAATCACTGATGACTTCTATTTAGCCGCTGTTTACCAAGACATCGAAGATGGCGACTCATTAGACATTTCAATGGCCTACAAATTAGCAGGCCCATACAAAGTGAAAGCCGGTTACTTCAACTATGATGATGGTGTTTCAGGTAACACATCAGGCAACAATGATGGTTTTAACCTAACGCTTGAGCGTCAATTCACACCTAAGTTACGTACTCATGTTGAAATATTAACGAAAGACTTTGAAAATGGTGAAGATGAAGTTGCATTCGCAATTGGTATTAAATATGACATAGCCGTTACTTGGAAGTCGTAAGCATTCTAAGTTCTAAATAGTTATTAAGGCTACCTAGCAAGTATTCGAACACCAAATAAAATGCTAGAAGAGTATTTCTAAAAGAAATAGAACTGAATAACATTCAAAATAAACTGTAGTAGCTCAGACCTAACCTGACAGTTACCCGATTTTTAGGGTATCTTGTCAGTTTAGGTTTGAGCTAAATTATTTTCAGCCCAAATCAATTTTCAATAAACTAAAGCTTCTAGCGGAGTTCGTCCACAGCACTTTTTACCTTGATGAGCTCGTTCATTGTTTTAATAATCTATCCATTCATCTGGATCTTTTTTCGATTCCTCCTTCGTTGAGTAGGTTTTTTTCTAAACATTATTTGATAAAACTCCTTTAAGATAGTTTTGCAGAACCGTTCACAGAGCCCATTTTTTATGGTGACACCGCTTTTATTTTCGTATGTTCAATATCTAGATATAGCAGATGATCACGATAATCTACACGTCCCAACACTCTGTAATCCTGTCAGTTAATATACCTAGTATTGGTAGCTCGTGTGCTTCGAAATAAGGTATGTTGTTAAACGTTTACCATTGACCTTTTCCATATTGTCTATATTGCGCATCTTGAGTTTGAGTTAACCTTTTTTACGGCAACCAAGTAAGCACCTTGTTTTTTGATATTTTATTAAATGAAACCCCATAGCGACACAAGTTACACTTTAAAAACAATATGTTATGTTGGACCAACTGTTTCAGCTGCATTGTATCCATTCGTTTTCTCACTACTAGATTAAATTTACTATAAATAAATCGCTAATTAAAAAATTAGTCTAGTCCATTTGATTTCGGAGATACCAATGGCTCATACCGAAAAACAGTCTTTAACCCCAACCTCTGCATTAGTGGAAAAATTTACCACACTAATGCCAGGATTTTTACTTTGTTTAGTTATTGGCATGTCTGCTAAATTTATTTCAGAGCACCATGGCGGCCCAACCATTCTTTATGCGTTGTTAATGGGGATGGCATTAAACTACCTATCAACCGATGGTCGATGCGTTGCTGGAATTCAGTTTGCTGCCAAATCGGTACTACGCTTTGGCATTGCATTGCTTGGCGCCAGAATCACTATCGAACAATTGATGAGCCTTGGCATTACACCAATAGTGATTGTTATTATTGGCGTTCCTGCTACTATTTTCTTCAGTTACATGCTTGGCAAATGGCTTAAATTAGGTAAAGCTCAAAGTATCTTAGCTGGTTGCTCAGTGGGTATTTGTGGCGCATCAGCAGCACTAGCTGTATCTGCCGTATTACCAGAAGATAAAGAATCCGAAAAAAATCTTATATTTACTGTTATCTGTGTAACAGGATTAAGTACTGTGGCGATGATTCTTTATCCATTACTTGTTCCTATACTAGGATTTAGTGACGCGGAAAGTGGTATTTTTCTGGGGGCAACTATCCATGATGTTGCTCAGGTTGTCGGTGCTGGTTATATGATTTCAGATAGTGTTGGTGATGTTGCAACTTTTACCAAATTATTACGTGTCGCTATGCTAGTGCCTGTAGTACTTATTATTTCTATTGTTGTTGCAAGACAAAGTGGCCAAGAGAAAAAAGAAGGCTCTTCTGTTGCTTTACCTGGATTTTTGATTGCTTTTGTTCTGGTAGTGCTTGCCAATAGTAGTGGTTATGTACCGCCAGTTATTACTGGCGCAATGGTTGACTTATCACGCTGGTGTTTAATTGTTGCGATGGTTGGCTTAGGCATGAAAGCTTCATTTAAAGAATTAGCCGCTATGGGCTGGCGCCCTATGGTACTGATGGTAACAGAAACAGTATTTCTTGCGGCATTAGTCACCGTTGGACTATATATGTCTCGCTAATATCACAATATATCCCATACACCCCAAGATGCGAGTTTCAGGACTACAGATAAATTCTTGATCAAAGCGCATCTTTTATTAATGGTTATTCTCTTAATAAAAGATGTAACGATGAGCATGGATTTATCCTTAGCCCTGAACCCTGCATATTGAAGTAACACGGGTATAAATAGTACTTAAAAAGTAGCCTATCATTGAAAGAGTTACATCCAATCAAAAACGTTGATATTCATTCAACAACGTCAAGAGTCGACCAGTTAAAAATAGTGTTGCTTAATTCAAGAAAACTCATTTGCGATAGCTACCCTATTGCAAATGAATTTAACGCAGAAGTCAGTAAAAATACCCGCTAGAGTGATATTTATTAAACCGAATTCAGGTTTATTATTAAACAAGTACCCCACCCTTTTAAATATTCTATTTTGGAACTACATGAAATACCAAACTGGATCTTAAGCTATTTTAAAATAGCCTGTAAATTTATAGCTAAGCTCATGATAGCGATTTAATTATTATTTACCAATTCAAATAATTACTAGCAAATAGATAGCATATTTAATAGGAGACATCTCAATGACATATACAGAAAAGTTCCAAGAATTAGCAGATGATGCATGCTCACTTGTTGAAGGAGTATTGCCTGAACAAGTTGATGCGTTGCTTACACAAGGTGCAATTGCGCTAGATATCCGTGATAAAGAAGAGCACGATGCAGATCATATTGAAGGCTCACTCAATATAAGCCGCGGTAAATTGGAAATGAATATTGAGCATGAGATCAAAAATTTAAACACTGTCATTTTGTGTTACTGCAATGACCTAAACCGTGGAGCGTTATCAGCTAATACTCTAAGAAAGATGGGTTATGTAAATGCCAAATATATTAATGGAGGTTTTTGCGAATATCGTCGCCTTGATTTAGCCAAACGACATAAGACACATTCATTGTGGCTTGCTCAAGCTTAATAGTCTTTCAGTTTTTAAACTACATAAGAGTCGCTCATATACCCGTTCCACTTGAAGATGCATGATTCAGCTGGAATTAGAAACGTCTTTAGGCAAGGCATTGATTGAAGAGAATGGTTATTCCCTTCTCAAAATCAATAACGAAGTATAAAGCGTTTCTAAACCAGCCCCTCGGGGAAGGCTGAGCAAATCATATTCTGCGTTACATTTGTTTTTAAGGGAATAACCCTTAATAAAAAAATGTGTCTTGATTATGAATCGCTCTGACTTCCTGAAACGAGCGTATTCAAGTGGAACGGGTATATAGATAAGCGATTACAACAAAAGTAACAAAAGAGAATAGCTTAAATTATAGATGTAGAGCGGGATCGCGCTCTTCAAATAAACAACACGGTATAATAAATAAATTTTGAATTCTATTGATTTAAGACGATCAGATCAGTATCAAAAATTAACAAAATAGAATTAAATTTGTTTCACTGTGCGACAACCAAGGGGAGCGGTATATTTTAGCTTAGCTTACTAAGCGAAGGTTACTGTTGAGATGTATATTTAAATTATACGAACCCTTTGAACCTGGACGGGAATTTATTACTGAGTAATAGATTATCCGGCGTAGGAATGGTTAGTACGTCAACAAGGAATAACCTCCCATTGCCGGATCCCATAGTATATATTTCTTCATACTAATGAGATCTTTATGAATTTTACCAAATCAACTATCGCGTTAACTATTTCTACCGCATTAATCACAAATATTAGTGCTCAAGCAAAAAGCAATGAACCTATTGAGGTTATCACTGTTAACAGTGACTTTCGTCAACAAAGCTTATTGAAAACACCAAGCTCTTTGTCTGTATTAACTGACATTGAAATAAAACAGCGTAATGCCCAACACCTTGAAGAATTAATCGCAGCTAGTCCAAATGTAAACCTATCATCGGGTTCACAACGTGCGCGTTATTATCAAATTCGAGGCATTGGTGAACGTAGCCAATTTAGAGAGCCTATTAACCCTTCTGTCGGTATGATTATTGATGGCGTTGACTTCACTGGTATTGGTGGTATTGCTAACCTTTTTGATGTACAACAAGCTGAAGTTTTTCGTGGCCCACAAGGCACACGCTTTGGCGCCAATGCTCTAGCTGGTATGGTTAATATTACCACTAATGCACCAACAGACGAGTTTGAAGGTGCCATTAAAGTTGATATCGGGAACTACGATAGCTACGGCCTAGGTTTAGCTTTATCAGGTCCAGCGACAGAAGCCGTTAACTATCGCTTAGCTGTTAATAAACACAAAAGTGATGGCTTTATTGAGAATACCCATTTAGGTAAAGATGACACCAATAGTCGCGACGAAACTACGCTTAGAGGTAAGTTATCAATAGAGGCATCTCAAGAGTTAACCATTGATTTAGCCGCTTTCCACTTTGACTTTGATGATGGTTACGATGCTTTTTCGCTTGATAACAACCGCAACACGCTTTCAGATAAGCCTGGTTTTGATCGCCAAAAAACCTCTGCTTTCTCGGCTAAATTTACTTACCAAGGATTTGATCAGTTTACCCTAGTCGGATTAGCTAGCTCTTCAAACTCAGATTTAGCCTATGGTTTTGATGAAGATTGGACTTATGATGGTCTTGCTGGCGGATATTCAAGTGATGATTATTATTTTCGAGATAAATTAACTCAAACGCTAGAACTAAGAGCATTATCAAACGATAGCAGCAAGTTATTTGACAATACAACCGCTTGGGTTGTTGGTATTTATTCAAAAAGAGACGACGAAGATTTACACCGTCAATACACCTATTTAGCCAACGATTACACTTCAACTTTCGACACCCGTTCTACCGCTATTTATACTCAGTTAGATACACAGTTTGATAGCCAATGGGCATTAACTTCGGGGCTTAGAGTTGAAAAGCGTAACGCTGATTATGCTAACTCAGATAATTTTTCCGACAACTTAGACGAAACTATGGTTGGCGGTAAGTTAGTACTTAGTTACCAACAAAACGATGACAGCCTTTGGTATGGTTCAATCAATCGCGGTTATAAAGCTGGTGGTGCAAATACCGATGGTAGTTTACCTGACGACTTACGTACCTTTGACGCTGAATACCTAATGAATTATGAGTTAGGTTATAAAGTATCTTTACTTGATAATAGTGCCTTTATCCGTACTGCAGTGTTCTACATGGACCGAAAAGATGTACAAGTGAAAAGCTCTGAAACACGAGCACGTCAAGATGGTAGCTCAGAGTTTATCTCTTATCTTGGTAATGCTGCATCAGGTTCAAATACAGGTATAGAAATTGAAACTAGCTGGCAACTTAACGACTCAGTTGAAGTCTATGGTTCTCTTGGTTTATTAGCAACAGAACTCAACGATTATACTGATGCAAAAGGCAACTCATTAGATGGTGAAGATCAAGCTCATGCGCCTAATTACCAATTTAATGTAGGTATCAATATACAGCCAACTGAGCATTGGTTAATTAATCTTTCTGCAAATGGTAAAGATGAGTTCTACTTCTCTGATACTCGTTTCTCTAGTGGAGAACCTATTGATAGAAAGGATTTAAAATCAAAAGCCGTTGAACTAATAAACGCTTCTGTTAGCTACTTGAGTGATAATTACCAAATTAAAATATGGGCTCGTAATTTAGCAGATAAAGACTATGCTAACCGTGGTTTTTATTTTGGTAACGACCCAAGAGATGGCTATACAGCAAAACAGTATACCCAGCTAGCTGAGCCATTAGTCTTTGGTGTTACATTAGATTATCAATTCTAGGCAACAGCTATTTAACACGCTCAAGACAGGCAAATTAACCTTGTTTATCTTGAGCGTAAAATAGTGTAATTGAGCACATTAGATCGAATAAGGAATTATTATGAAAATATCAATTGAATTAAGTTTATATCCATTGGCTATGGATAACTTTAAGACTGAAATTTGGGCCTTTATTAAACGTCTACGCCAAGTTGAAGGCTTAAACGTAGTAACAAACGGCATGAGCACGCAAGTTTTTGGTGATTATGACTTAGCTGTAGAAAACGTTATGCGTGAAATTAAGCACGTGCATACCACAACAAACTCGGCTGTATTTGTTTGTAAGTTTATTAATGGTGAACTCTCACAAGTAGAAGCAGAAAGCTAGTGTTAGATTTATTTGCTAGTGTTAATAATTACCTTACGACACTGCCTTGGCTTGAGCTTGTTGCCATGTTATTTGCTCTTGCCTATGTGATTTTAGCCACGCAAGGTTCTATTTGGTGTTGGCCTGCGGCTTTTGTTAGCACAGCTATTTATACTATAATCTTTTACGATGTATCATTGTTAATGGACAGTGCGCTTAATGTTTATTACTTAGTGATGGCCGTTTATGGCTATTGGGTTTGGCAAAAAAATGCTCAACCACAACATCAACAAAACTCATCGCCAATTGCTATTATTACATGGCAAGCAAGTTGGCATGTAAAAGCCTGTATCATACTAACAATCATTTCCTTGGTTTTAGGCTATATCATGGCGACTAATACCACTGCATCTTTTCCTTATCTAGATACATTTACCACGGTATTTGCCGTATTCACTACCTACTTGGTAGCACAAAAAGTGTTAGAAAATTGGCTCTATTGGATAGTCATTGATACTGTGTCTATTTATCTTTATATCGAAAAAGGCTTAATCCCCACAACCGTATTATTTATCATTAACGTTATTATTGCTGGTTATGGTTACTATAAGTGGTTAGCTATTTATAGGCGTTCTAAAGTAAAAGAGATTGATTTATCTACAATCGTTACAGGTTAAGTAATATTTCCCGCCCATTGCTAGTTTGACTTACCTGATGCAAGTTTTACTCAAGTGCAAGAGGTAAGTCATGTTTGCTACCAGTGGTTACTTTAAACTTACAGGCTGCGTTGGTAACGCAGGCAACAAATGTGCTGGAAGGTTTTTACGTCGACCTGTTGCCGTTGGACTATAATGTTTAGCTAAATAATCAAGAATTGGCTTTTCATTATCACCTAATGGCCATAAACCTTGAGTTTTTTGCATCCAGCGAATGGTATCTAACCAAGTTTCACGATTCATTCTATTTTGAATAACTAAACCAGAAGAGTGGCAAGCAGTACAATTAGCTCTAACCAACTCAAAACCTGTATCGATAACAAAACCTGTGTCTTTATCCAAAATATCTTTAGCACTTACATAACTACAAGGTAGTGCTATCAAACTTAATATAAATATCGCTTTGTTTAAAATAGCCATATTAAACCACCTGAACTGCAATTCTATGGCAAGCGTTATTTAAATAACCTTTAGGATTCCAACCTGGTAAAATCATAGGTTGAGATACGCCATCACTATCAGTAGCTTTAGCCCATAATTCATAATAACCAGCTTGTGGAAATCTAACTTTGGCTTGCCAATGTTGCCAAGCATTACGGTTAACAGGTTTAGTTATGTTAACTTCTTGCCATGTCTGGCCAAAATCAATAGATACATGCATTTTTGCGACTGATTTATCACCAACCCATGCATGTCCATTTGCTAAAAACTCGTCTTTTAATGGGTGGCTAACGCCTGATTCTGGAAACGTAACCAGTGACTTAACAGGCATACTTTCAATGATGCACATATCTTCATCAGCAACCTTAGTACCCGGAGCTACAGGCTTACATGGCTTACGGTATGCTGTACCAGTCATTTTAGTTCCATCGTGAACAATGTTTCGGATGGATATGCCTGTTAACCATTTGCCTGAAGTAGAAGCAGGCCAACCACCAAAAACTAAACGTAGCGGATGACCATTCATTGCAGGTATATCTTCATCATTCACTGACCAAGCAATAAGCGACTCATCTTCTAAAGCTTTATGCATTGGCACACCGCGAGAAATAGCAGCCTTATTCGGATTCCGACTTAAATGTTCATCGGCAGCATGATAGCCAATGTAAACAGCATCATCTTTAATTCCACAATCTAGTAATACATCTTTTAAACGCACACCTGTCCACTTAGCGCAACCAACAGCACCTAAGCTCCATTGATTTCCTTTTGCTGGAGGATTAAATTCAGAGCGGCCATTGCCACCACACTCTAATGTTAGCTGATACGTATGGTGCTTAAATTTACTTTTCAACTCAGCTAAAGTATATGTTTTACTTGTTTCAACTGATTCACCGCCAATGGTTAATGTCCAGTTATCAACATCAACACTTTTAGGAGGAATACCGTTGTTACGAATAAAGAGTTTATTCGCTGGAGTGATCAAGTCATTTAATAAATGAGCAGGTAATTCAGCATTGAGTGGTCTATCATTTAATACGATTAAACCTTCATGTTTACCAGCAATACGAAATTTTTCAGTTGTTTCAGCAAGTGCTGCTGGAATGAGCCCCCCGGGCATGAATCGTCCAAAAACTACTTCTGCGCCTAATATAGCTCCCATTGCAGATAATCCCGTTAGAAATCCCCGACGAGAAACGGGATCAGTCGTACGGCCAAATATTGCTTTATCTGCTTTTTCTGGGTTTTCCTGATAAAGCTCACCAATGCCTTTTTCTAATAGTTGTTTTTTTGATGATTTTTTCATAATTAACCTTATTAACTTAAAATTACAGTTTTAATAAACGGGCGTTTTATCCACTCATAGACTTAGTCATTATATCCTGTCTCTTATACACATCTCCGAGCCCACGAGACGTAG
>CAJXUT010000042.1 GCA_913061365.1 uncultured Colwellia sp. | reverse complement strand
CACTATCCTCTTCGTCGGCAGCGTCAGATGTGTATAAGAGACAGCGATAAAATATTGATACCCATAATAACTTAACCCTACTCAATTTAATGTGTTATCTGTAATAAGAAATGCTAACGTCTAATCCCCTTTCTAGACGGCAATCATATGAGCCCATTTCAAACTCCCTGCAATTCCAAGGGCGATTGTCATAAATAGTACACATCAGGGTTTCACGGTTTAATGCAGAGCACCAACCATCATCTAAACGTCGCATCGTTTCACCACCCCATTTATCAGTAGCAATGTGATGCTGAGGAACACCTGTATCACTGATAATAAGCACCTCTAAGCGACAGCAACAAGCCTGACAGCTGGAACAATTAACTTCTGTTTCTGGTATCTTTTTTATATTAATAATGGACACAATATTAAACTGAATAATGAAATATTCTACGCTAAATCAAAGTCTAAAACATTGTAAATCATCAGCAAACATCACAGGACCTTCGTATTTCTTACGTATGTGAGTTAGAGTTGTTTTTTCCTGTCCTAGTGTTCTTTTCATTCGATGAGATATCACTAGTTGCTTAACATGCGCTTGCTCTGCAATTTGACCGATAACCGATGGCGGCATATGTAAGCTACGAGCGACGCCTTTTACCCCTTCTGGCACCGCATTATGAGCAACTAATATGTCAGCTTGCTTAGCTAACCTTACAAGTGTGTTATAACGGTTACTCATATCACCACTAAAAACAATAGCTTTATCGGCAAACTCTACTCGCCAAGCTAAGGCAGGAATGACACCATGATGCACAGGTATAGCAATGAGTTTGTATTGAGAGTTTACCAGCACAGTTTCTTCCTTTTGCTTGGTAACATCAACGTTGTGAGGCAACAAGCGATAAGTATCACTACCATCAAGATAACTACTTAAATATCGATAAGCTCCATGCTCATTACCAAACAAACCATCTACATAGTGCTTCAGCGACGGCATAAAGTTATTACCACTAGGGCCAAAGATAGGTAAATCATGAGAGCGATTAGAAAAAAAGGAAGCTTTTATCAATGCCGGTAAGTCATTACTATGATCTACATGCATATGACTCAGCATTATTGCTTCGATATCATTAATAGATGCTCCACTTTGCTCAAATTGAAACATACTACCGCTACCAATATCTATAACAAAACGTGCTCTGCCCTCAGACCAAATAACATAACTACTAGATGCTCGGCCATCATCAAGTTCAGGACCACCTGAGCCTAATACTTGTAACCACAAACCATCTTCATCACAAGTTGTTGCAGCAAACACGGAAAAATTCATAGACATAAAAAACAAAACCAAAATAATACATTTGTTAAGCATCGAGAATCATCCTTTAGATAAGTAGTTATAAATCAATAATGAAGTTAGGGGTCTAATATAAACGTTATTTTTTGGGTGGTATTGCGTAAGTACCAACCACATGGGCAACAGCTTCAGGGTCTCCTTCTGAGTATAAAGAAACCTCTCCAACAATTAATGTTTTACCAACTTTTAGCAAACTACATTTACCAATAATATCCTTTTCTGATGAAGGCTTACGCATAAAATTAACCGATAAACTAGTAGTTACAGCAAGAGGAATAATACCTATTTCACCTAAAATAGCTACATACAAAGCACAGTCTGCAACCGTCATCAAAACAGGGCCTGACACCGTACCTCCAGGCCTTAACTCATCAAACCCAATAGTTTGTCTTACAACGGCAGTTCTATCGCCTACAGAATCTATCGTGCATTTCGCCTGAGGGAAATCTGTTTTCATAAATTCAGCTATTTTATCTTTAGTCGTTAACGTTGCAGTCAATGTGATTCTCCAAGAGGGGGTAATAATCAAATGGTAGATTAAAAGTTAGTTTAGGTTCTGATATACCGAAAATAAAAATACGGTTATTGTTCAACCATTGGCGTCCAAACAGCAAATTCATTACCGCTAGGTTCAATAAAGTGAAAACGACGACCTCCCGGAAAAGAAAAAATAGCCGTAGATATCTTACCGCCCGCTAATTCAACCACAGACTGAGTTTGCTCTAAATCATCACTTTTTAACACAAGTAAAGCAGAGCCCTTAGCAGCAACAGCAGTTAGTTCTGATTGATAAAACCCACCATCAAGACCTTGATCAGAGAAAGAGCAATATTCAGGGCCAAAATCTTGAAATGACCAGCCAAACACTTTTTCAAAAAATTGCTTAGTTGCAGGAATATTTGTCGCGGGAAACTCTACATAATTTAATTTTAAATTGGATGACATAATTTCAAGAGCCTTCAATATTGATAAACGATATAAGGGTTATAGTAAATTGCTCAATATACTATTCAATACAATTGAGCAAACGGTTTTATCATTCACTTTCACCTTTATTCTTTTTATTATTCAACATCTAAATCAAAAACAGCGCTCACTGACGATGAAAACACAATGCTCTTCTTTAAATACCTTCCAGGTTTAGATTGTTTATCTGCCATTGCCATTCTTTCAATATTACGGTTAGCACCGTACGCATTTCTAAATTGATTAGAAGAAGAATTTATACTATAAATACGACCTAATTTTGCACCAAAAGCGGTTGCTAAAGAGCTACCTTTTTTCTTGGCATCTTTTACTGCTAATGCTAGCACTTCTGCTTTTAGCGCTTCTTCTTTAGATGATTTAAATTGTACATTGGTAATTTGATTGATTTTAACGGCAAGGGCAAAATCCATAAAATCACTTAATTTTTTAATATTTTTGAATGTCACCGTTAAGTTTCTGCTTGCGATGTAACCTGATATATTTTCTTTACCATTTTTAGCATAATTATAACGGGGTCTAGTAGAAATATTTGAAGCTGATACATTCTCTTCATCAATATTAAAGTCGCTTAAGCCATCGAGTAAGTCATTCACTCTATCGTCAACGTCTCGCTTAGCCGCTGCACTTTCAGTTTTTATACTCTCAACAGCCAAAGATACAACAACAATATCGGGTTTAGCTTTTAACTCCGCGCTGCCAACAATAGATATATGACGGTTATCAGGTAAGGCCGTATTAGCACTGGCTAAAAAAGAAAGTAGAAACAAACTTAAAGTAATTAAATATTTCATCGAATTTCCTTGTGAATATAGTGCTGTTATATACAGCTACAAGATGGGTTAAGAGTATGAGGGATAAAAGAACTTATATTGTTGTCATCACCTTATGGATAAAAATAATAACATACGTTTGAAAATTAGCTATAGTTCTTCACCTCACCTTAAAGTGCATTTTTAAGACAAGGCAAAGAACGAATAAATCAACACGCTTTAACTAGTTTTATGTTCATCGTGCAATTCAATATTCAATTCGAGTACATTCAAATCACCTTCTTTTTTATCAAGGTTTATTGAAAAGCTTTCATCAGACACTTTAATGTATTTACGCAATACTTTAAGAATATCTTCTGTGAGTTGTGGTAAATAGTCTGGTTGTTTATTTCGACTATTACGTTCGTGTGCAACGATGATTTGCAAACGTTCTTTAGCTTTAGAAGCCGTGGTAACTTGCTTCCCTTTTTTACGTAAAAAATAATCTAGCAGTGCCATATTAACCTCCAAATAATCGACTGAAAATGCCTTTTTTCTCAGCTTGTAAGAACCTAAAATCAACAGTTTCACCTAAAAGACGTTCAATAACATCTTGATAAGCTTGCCCTGCATCACTCTCAGTATCTAAAATAACTGGCTCTCCTGCATTCGACGCTTTAAGCACTGCTTGAGATTCAGGAATAACCCCTAATAAAGGGATTGATAGAATATCTTCAACATCTTCAACACTAAGCATTTCGCCTTCTTCTACACGTTTAGGTGAATAGCGTGTTAATAATAGATGCTCTTTTATTGGCTCTAAGCCTAGTTCTGCTCTACGCGAACGACTTGCTAACATACCTAAAATACGATCTGAATCACGTACCGATGAGACCTCAGGGTTAGTCGTAACCACGGCTTCATCTGCATAATAAAGGGCCATCATGGCGCCAGCTTCAATGCCCGCGGGAGAATCACAAACAATAAAGTCATAACTTTCACCAAGCTCTGCAAGTACTTTTCCGACGTTCTCTTTATTTAAGGCATCTTTATCACGTGTTTGCGAAGCCGGTAATATTGACAAACTACTCACACGCTTATCTTTTATAAGTGCCTGATTTAACGTTGCCTCACCATTAATCACATTAACAAAATCATAAACAACGCGACGTTCACACCCCATGATCAAGTCAAGATTTCTCAATCCTATATCAAAGTCAATTAAGACAACTTTATGTCCTTTTAACGCTAAACCAAGACCAATTGCAGCACTTGATGTTGTTTTACCTACACCGCCTTTTCCTGATGTAACCACTATTATTCGTGCCATAGACCGAATATCCTTTATAAGTTAATAATTAAATAAGTTTTGATGACGTTAATTCGTTGTCATTCAAATGAATATATACTGGTGTACCCCAGTGTTCTTCTATTGACTCGCTCAGCCAGTAATTACCGTTAATGGAGACCAATTCAGCCTCTAAATTTTGGCAATATATTTGCGCTTTATGATGACCTTTAGCACCTGCTATTGCTCTACCGCGCAACGAGCCGTACACATGAATATTGCCATCAGCAATGACTTCCGCCCCAGCTGATACCGATCCAATAACAACTAGGTTTTGATCTTTAGCATAGACTTGCTGACCTGAACGAATTTGTCCTCGATGCACTTTATCTGTGTATAAATGACCTTGTGATGCAATCACTGCGCTGCTAGCTTCTTTTACTGCATGATTTTGTTTACTAGTGGTAGATTTTGCTGAGGTATTAGCTTTAGCAGTATTAACAAATGAAAAGCCAAGTTCACGAATAAGTGCACGTTGCTCTTTATCTACCGAACCGGTAAAACCAACAAAAGTGAACTTTAATTCTTCAATGAGTGCTTTGATTGCTTGATAGTCAACTGAACACGTTAATTGCTCAATATTAACGACCACCGGAACGAGATAAAAAAAGTCAGGAGCTTGTGCTATTTTCTTAACCAAATCAGCATGAATATCAGCTGTTTTTGGTGTTTTTAAATGTAAAACGGACAGGGTAAAACTTGACCCTTTAAATTCAATGCTGGCATCAGCCATAATGAAGGTTTTCCTACATAAATAAATTCTAAATTTTTAGGTTTCAAAACGCTAAAAACATATACTTAGCTAGAAAGGGATAACAAAAGATAAAACGGGCTATTTTAACCAAACAACAAGCGTAAGATGAAAAACAATGATTGCTACAGTGTACTCAAGCAGGTCATTGTTAATTAAAGCGCACTTTTTAAGGTTGAAATTAAAGCATTTTCACCATGTTGGTAACGTTTAATTTCATGATTTGCTTGCAATAGTGAGTAACTTAAATTGATTGAAGCAACCAATAATGCCCGTTCACTACTAGCCATTCCGTTTTGTTTTTTGATGTCATCACACATCGCAGTGAGATTACTAGCGGCTTCCTTTAAACCCTCTGCTTGTTCAGCTGAACAAGAAAACTGATGTTTCTTGCCCATAATTTCAATACTGATTCCTATAGAGTCTTTAACAGACATTAACTAATCTCTTCTGCACTTTGTAATTTGCTCAATAAATTGCTTAATGCATCATTTGTTTTTGATTGTTTACCTTCACCTTCAAGTATCTCAAGTTGTAGCGTTTCGTTTTCGTCTATCAGTGCTAGTTTTTGTTCTTCAAGTTCTACAACTTTGCTTTGTAGTTGGTTATTTTTATCAATAATGCGTTCAATCAGTTGTTCGAGTTGAGGGAGAGTATTTTCTAACATAAGGCGCTCTGGTTAACTGTAAATTTAAGGCGGCAAATTTAATCTAAAGTGAAACAGAATGCTACTCTTTCGCATCATTATTAACGTTAATATTTGTAACAATTATCAACGTTGTTCAGGGTTTAGCTAATACGTTCAAAAAACATACGTTAAATATGAAAATTAATATTTGAAATGAAAATATCAAAAGTATGAAAAAAAGATAAAGAACATTTTAGATTAATTTTATTAAGCGACTTAGTCTACTTTATTTGAGCGAAATAAAGACTTACGCTGTCTTTTATTTGCCACGCACATGAGGTCCCCTGAGGAATAAACAATACATCTCCTTGAGCAAAAAGATGCTCCGTACCCAACTCATCCTTACAAATCAGTTCACCTCGATTAATAACAATAAATTCATGGTAGGGAAAGTTAATTAAGCCGGTAGTTAATGATTTACTTTGCCAAACGCCAACGGTAAATTGTTGACTGTTATTTTGATAAAGTACCTTTTTCTGGTGACCATCTGACGTGTTTCGCCAAGGTTCATTAGCATATTCATGAATAGCTATTAATGTATTAGCCCGATTCTGCAGTTTGTCTGTTCGCTCGTAATTGACATAAATAGCACAGAAATTACCTTGATGATGATATGAGTTATTATCGACATGACAAATCACAATACTTTTTCCTGCGAGAATAGTTTCTATATTTTCCGTAAAGCCATTTTTCACCACGAGAGAGCCTTCAATGACAGTAATAAATTTATCACAGCCATTAGTATTAGCTACATCTAGCATATTATGGCTATTCCAAACCCCAACAGATAAACCTAAAGATTCATCACGATAGCTTGGATGAGTTTCCACCTCTGGTGTTGTTATTTCATCGTTAATATTTGATGTTTGATGGAGTTTTATTATCTTCTTAGCCGACATATTTAGCTCATTACAATTTGTTTGAACACTGATACAAAAATGCGGTATTCAGGTGTTCCTGGTACCGCATTTTCTTTAATATTAGATCCGCTAGCTATTTTTTCTCAAAACGATCTTTGACTAGCTGTTCTAAACGCTATCTACTTGATGAATATGTACATCGCGCTGTGGGAATGGGATAGTGATATTAGCTTCATCTAACACTGAATATATTTTGGCATAAGCTTTATACTTAGTATCATATAAATTCACGGTAGGAGTTCGTAGTCGAATAGCAATAGTGATAGCACTATCTGAAAACTCATCAATACCCACTTGCAACTTTCTGTTTTCGCCTACTATACCTAAAGACAATATTGCTTCTTCTAATAACTTACTCACTTCTATTGGATTATGGTTATACGAAATACCAACTTTTAATTCAAGTAGTGAGTCATGTTGTGAGTTATGAAGGATTTCACCCACTATATGCTTATTAGGAATAGTTATTCTGACATCATCTTCGTTTATTAACACGGTATAAGCGAGCAATACCTCTTCAACTACGCCTGTAACACCTTGCACTGAAATAGTATCGCCGACAACAAAAGGCCTAATAATAATAATATTAAAACCGGCTGCATAGTTAGCCAATAAACCTTGTAATGCTAAACCTGCGCCTAACGAAATGGCACCAATAGCCGCAACAAATGGTGTAACACTAATTCCTAGCTTACCCAGAGAAATAATAGTAATCATGATCACTATTAACATTTTTGTGGTACTTGCTAAAAACTGACTTAGCGTAACATCTAATTTATGTCGCTGGCATAACCTTAAAACAAATTTAGATATTTTTCCTGCGAACATGTAACCAAGAATAAAAATGATTAATGCACCAATCAATTGGAAACTATAATTGGTAAAGAAATCGATAATTATATTGTATACTTTAGCGACTTGATCTATTTCTGCTTTTAATAAATTAGTAGGGTTAATCGCCTCGCTAACTTTTTCTGTATCATTTGCAATCGGTGTCTCGAACATTGTAATTCCTTGGTAATATCGACGAATTGGTAGAGGATAGCAGATTGTAAATAAATGTTATCCATTTGATGAAATTTAATTTTTTACTGTTGAAAAGTACATTTAAAGCACCATATTTACCCTTCCAACATTTGATTGTTTTTTATTCGTTAACCTTCAAGGCAAAACATGACTCATGCATTAGAAATTAAATCACTGAAAAAAATCTATAAAGGTGGCTTTCAAGCACTTAAAAGTATTGATTTAACAGTAGATAAAGGCGATTTTTTTGCTTTACTTGGCCCTAATGGTGCTGGAAAATCTACCACAATTGGTGTGATTACCTCACTGGTTAATAAAAGCCACGGGCAAGTAAAAGTGTTTGGCTATGATATAGATACCGACTTAGAGAAAGCGAAGAGTTTTATCGGCTTAGTACCACAAGAGTTTAACTTCAATCAGTTTGAACCCTTGATGAATATTTTGGTGAATCAGGCAGGTTATTATGGCGTTGAACGAAAAGTTGCCATTGAACGTGCCGAAAAGTACTTAAAACAATTAGAGCTGTGGGATAAACGTGATGCGGCTGCGCGTATGTTATCAGGCGGCATGAAACGTCGCTTAATGATAGCGCGTGCATTAATGCATGAACCTCAAATACTTATCCTAGATGAGCCAACTGCTGGCGTTGATATTGAAGTACGCCGCTCTATGTGGGATTTCTTGCGGGAATTAAATAAGCAAGGAATTACCATTATTCTTACTACGCATTATTTAGAAGAAGCTGAAATGTTATGCCGTAATATCGCAATTATTAACGGTGGTGAAATTGTAGAAAATACCACAATGAAAGCATTATTAGCTCAACTTGATGTGGAAACATTTGTATTCGACTTATCACCTCACGAGAAAGGCCTAAGCCTAACGGATACGGTTTATAGAGTCATCGATGATCACACTTTAGAGGTTGATATAAATAAATCTCAAAGTTTAAATCATGTTTTTACACAATTAACAGAGCAGAATATTAACGTGCTGAGTATGCGTAATAAAAGTAATCGTTTAGAAGCCTTATTTGTCAATCTTATCTCTACTAAAGAGCCTAGCAAGGAGGTTAACTAAAATGAACAATGCAATTGCCTTAAAAAGTATTTTAACGAAAGAGACGCAACGCTTTTTACGTATTTGGATACAAACATTAGTGCCACCTGCTATAACCATTAGTTTGTATTTTATTATTTTTGGATCGCTTATTGGTTCACGAATTGGTGAAATGGGTGGCTTTGATTACATGTCATTTATTGTTCCAGGTTTAATCATGATGACTGTTATTACTAACTCTTATTCAAATGTAGCCTCTTCATTTTTTAGTGCCAAATGGCAAAGAAATATTGAAGAAATGCTAGTAGCCCCTGTGCCTAATTGGGTCATCGTTGCTGGCTATGTTGGCGGTGGTATGGCCCGTGGTATTTTAGTAGGATTAATTGTGACTTCCGTGTCATTATTATTTGTTGATATAAAAATACATAATATTTGGGTTATTATCGCTACGGTATCGTTGACCTCTGCTACCTTTTCTTTAGGTGGTTTGATCAATGCCATTTTTGCCAATAGTTTTGATGACATATCCATTATCCCTACTTTTGTATTAACACCGTTAACTTATCTTGGCGGAGTATTTTACTCTATCAGTTTATTACCCGAATTTTGGCAAGGCGTATCACAAATAAACCCAATTGTTTATATGGTTAACGCTTTTCGGTACGGATTTTTAGGTATTTCTGATGTTAATATTGTCACTGCTTTTTTAGTGATAGGCTTTTTTATTGTTACTTTATTTACTATTGCAATGACCTTAATTAATAAAGGTATAGGACTAAGATCTTAATGACCAACGAAATAACTGAAGCAAGTAATACACTAGGTGATTCTAAAGCAATAATTACCAACCAAAGTGGTATTCATGAAAAACTAGATGAAGTTGTCTCAAAGCATCTTTTACACCCTTTTAAAAAGCCTTATCAAGCGCATACCCAACAAGCTTTTAAGGAAATGAATGCATTAGTGCAAGCGTTTTTAAATGATAATCCTAACGGTGAAATTATTTTAGATGCGTGTTGCGGGGTTGGTCAAAGTAGCCGAATTTTAGCAGAGAATAATCCTCAAGCTCTTGTTATTGGCGTTGATAAATCTGCACATAGAATTAACCGCAATGTTGAAGGTTTTACTGAAGAAAATGGCTATAGTGCACAAAATTATCACCTTGTTCGTGCCGACTTAAATGATTTTTATCGTTTAGTTAAAGAGGCACAATGGCCGGTAAGCAAGCATTATATTCTGTACCCCAATCCATGGCCAAAATCTAAACATTTGCAACGTCGTTGGCATGGTAGCGCCGTGTTTCCCCAAATGACCAGCATTGGTGATACGCTAATATTACGCAGTAATTGGCGCTTATATTTAGAAGAATTTCAGCAAGCAGCAAAACAAATAGCCTTGCATGGAAAGCTATCTCAAGTTAACGTAGCAGAAGAGCAAGCATTGACACCTTTTGAAGCTAAATACCAAGCCAGTGGCCAAGTATGTTGGCAGTTAACCCTAAACAAGAATAACAACAATGACGAAATCTAAGCGTACAGCACAAGCAACAATTGAATCTTTACATAGCATATTTACTGTTGCCGAAGCGCCAGATTCCACTTTAGGACGTATAGAACAAGAAATATCACAAAACCTAGCAGGCTTTCTCAATGATCATATTGTTGCCAGTAAGAATGCCCTAAGTGATATTGAACAAGATTTTATTAGTGCACAGATACCAGAACAGCCTCAGTTTGTTTCTGATCATATGCACCACTTACTTGATAAGTTAGTTGCGCATTCTGTCCATACTGCCAGTCCAAGTTTTATTGGGCACATGACATCTGCCCTACCTGCTTTTATTTTACCTTTGTCAAAATTAATGGTTGGCTTAAATCAGAACTTAGTTAAAGTAGAAACATCAAAAGCATTTACCCCTTTAGAACGACAAGTGTTAGGGATGATGCACAACTTGACTTATCAAGGAGATGATACCTTCTATCAACAATGGCTACACAGCGCTAATCATTCATTAGGAGCGTTTTGTTCTGGTGGTACCGTTGCTAATATTACCGCTTTATGGGTGGCTCGAAATAAATTACTCAAAGCCGATGGTGATTTTTCTGGCATCACACGTGCTGGTTTATTTGGTGCTCTCCAACACTATGGTTATCAAGGTTTAGTCATTTTAGTTTCAGAGCGCGGCCATTATTCTCTGAAAAAATCTGCCGATATTTTAGGGATTGGTCAAGACAGTGTTATTGCCATTCCTACAGATGAATACAATAAAATTGATTGTCAAAAGCTTGCTGAAAAGTGCCAACAATTAACTGAACAAAATATCAAGGTACTTGCCATTGTTGGTGTCGCGGGCACAACCGAAACCGGTAACATTGATCCGTTAAATGATATGGCTGATATAGCAGAGCAATACCAATGTCATTTTCATGTTGATGCGGCATGGGGCGGCGCAACACTACTATCAAATAAACATCGCTGTTTATTAAATGGCATTGAACGAGCTGATTCAGTAACCATTGATGCACATAAACAAATGTACCTGCCTATGGGCGCTGGAGTTGTTGTCTTTAAAGATCCCTCTGCAGTGGCTGATATTGAACATCATGCTGAATATATATTGCGTAAAGGCTCAAAAGATTTAGGTAGTCATACACTCGAAGGCTCACGTTCTGGCATGGCAATGTTGGTATATGCAAGTTTGCATATTATTAGTCGTCCTGGATACGAAATGCTAATAAACCAAGCAATAGATAAAGCGGAGTATTTTGCCGATATTATTAATCGTCATAACGATTTTGAATTAATTACTGAGCCAGAGTTATGCTTATTAACTTACCGCTATGTCCCTAAAGCTGTACAACAATTTCTTAACGACGCTGTCAGTAATAACGATCAAAAATCACAAGATGATGTTAATTTATTATTGGGTCAACTCACTAAATTTATTCAAAAGCGTCAACGGGAAGATGGCCGCTCATTTGTATCTCGTACTCGTATCGAAGTAGCAAGATACGGAGGAGTAAAGATAATAGTTTTTCGTGTCGTACTTGCTAATCCTCTAACAAGTAAAGAAATTCTTCACGAAATATTGGCAGAGCAATGTTTACTTGCTCAAGAAAGTGAACAATATTTACCGCAACTTTTAGCGTTATCAAATAAAGAGTAACAAAACAAAACGATAAGCAAGTATTCAATTCAGTAGTAGATGACGATTCTGCTGATGAATTGATAACTTAGCGCATTCCCACCTTCTTGGCATTATTTGGTATTTCGCTGTATCTTCGTATGATTAGCAAGTTATAACTTTATTTCACTCACCCTTTAATTAAGTATATTCAAATACTTAACTTATGAAACCAGTATCAAAACAACGAACATCTCTCTAAATTATTTTATGAAAAATAGTACTCATTCAACGCATAAATAATCATCTAACCAATAAATAGCTTACTATGCAGAGTCAAATATCCTCCGAATGGGGGACATCTATTAGTAAGCATAACAGCTAATATGTACTAAAACAGAACAACATACATAGCGCGGGGAGCAGTACTTTGTTAAATAAATTAATCTCTAATGAATTATCTGAAAGTACAGTACTCCCCTTATCTTCATTAAGTAAAATAGCAACGCACCCTTTACGTGAAAAGCTATATAACGAATTGCATAATAGGCCTTTTCAGTCGATATCTCCTCCTGCGCAAATCACCCATATTGCGATTCAACACAAAGGTAAATTAAAACAACAAGAGCATGAGTTTATTTCACTGCTGTGTAATCAATTTCAAGTAAATTCACCTGCTTCGTCAATGCCATGTTTTTATCAAAACTTTGGGTTATTCAGCCTTCGTTGGGAACGACATTTAGAATATTCTACTTATACTTTCAGCCACGAAGCTCCATTAAATGAAAAACCTTTTATTAAAAATGCTATTGATTATGTTCCAAGTAATTGGTTTGAGAAGATGCCAGGTCAAGTCATCGCTGCTGTACATGTAGTTATCGAGCAGGAGAATATTGATCAAGAAACAGCACATAAGGTTGAGCCATTTTTTGACAATATGCCACTCATTGCGAGTGCTCCGGTAAATTCACAAGCTAAAGTATGGAGCTCATTTAAATTACATGAAGATGGTTTCGGCCGTTTTTTGATATACCAACAAGATTTATCAGCTGAGCAACTAGGTCGTTTAGTGCAACAACTATTACAGCTTGACACTTATCGGTTAATGGCAACACTTGGGCTGCCACTTGCACAAGCCATTAATAGTGAACTTAATCAGCTTGATTTACAACTTCAACAAGTAACTACCTATATCGCGTTAGGTACTGATAAAAGTGATAGAGACTTACTAACCCAAGTATCTAAGATTGCAGCAAAGGTAGAGGATTATCGTAGTCAAAGTACGTATCGCTTTTCTGCAACTAATGCCTATTACGACGTGGCACTACAACGAATGGAAGAGCTAAAAGAAGAAGAAATTTCAGGTTATATGACCATACAAGAATTTTTAATGCGCAGAATTACACCTGCTGTTAAAACGTGTCAAACGGCTTCTAATCACTTAGAAGATATCTCTAGACGAGTTACTCGTGCTAGCGATTTACTTCGAACACGCGTTGAAACGGTATTACAAGAACAAAATCAAACCTTATTAAAGTCAATGAACCACCGCGCTCATGTGCAAATGCGTTTGCAACAAACCGTAGAAGGCTTGTCTGTTGCCGCAATCAGTTATTATGGCATGCAATTATTTGAAACAATGCTCACCTCGTTACCAACATTGGGAATTGAATATAATCATGAGCTAGTGAGCGGATTTTCCGTACCAATTGTTATTGGAATAGTATTTATTGGTACACGAATCATTCATAAACGCTTAATGAGAGGATTAAAGTAACTCAGTTTTCCATGTGCAAACTGTATTACTTCAATCTATTATCAAATTATGCTCTAGTACTTAAACCCTATACGATGCTTAGCTAACTAACTTCTGTATCACTTAAGCATTAAATATGCTCTATTCAAGCATTTAATGAATCATTTTTTTGAGCATTTTAAATTGAAGAGTTTGTTGATCTTTTTCATTACAAATACTTAGTAAATCATCAATAAAGTGATGGAATGCTCGACGTTCAATTTCCTTAATTGCATTACTTTGTTCATCCGTTAACATATGGTACATAGACGCAGCACCAAAATCTCCAAAAATTATATTCGCGTTTTCATCATATAAAGTATTATGCGCATATAAATCACCATGACAGACTTGGTTTGTATGTAAGTGCTTAAGTACGTCTTCCATTTGCGTCACTATTTTAGCTATTTGCTCAATCTTTAGGGTGAAACCTGCCAGAAAGGTATCACGGGTACAACTCTTAAAGCATGGCGGCAGCCCTAGATTGCTATAATTATCGGGTATCAAGTTCATAATTAGTGCTAAATAACCCGCTTCATTAACTTGTGCTAAGGAACGGACTATATTCTGATGGTTCCCTGTTTTTAAACACGCTTGTAATTCATCTTCTGGATAACCATCACTGGTTACTTCCCCTTTAAACACTTTAACAGCAATCTCATCTGGAAAAGTTGGTTGGGGTTTAGTCCATGTTGCCCTTGAAATAATACCTGATGCCCCTTGTCCAAGAACATTGTGCAATACAAAGCTTGATGCAGGTAATAACGGAACTGAATCAATATTGAGCTTTGAGTAACAAAACGGGTTTCCGGAAAAAGCAAACCATGCAAGTTTTGATAATTTTAATAATTGATCAGGGAATTCGGTCAACTTATTAGCTGAAATGCGGATTAACTCAAGATTGCTCGACTGAGCTAATGTCAGTGGTAGCGCCTTTAATCTATTGCCAGCTAATGCCAGTTTTTGCAATCGCGGCCGTTCCCCTAAGGAATCAGGTAAAGACTCAATATGATTATCCGTTAGTATTAACCAACGTAATTTCTTCGGTAATGCGTTTGTTGGTACTTTGTGAATCCTATTTGATTTAAAGCCAATCATTTCTAAATTTTCACATTGTCCTAGTATTTCAGGCAGCGTTTCAAAGCAATTATTAGAGGCGAATACGATTTTAAGTTTTTTTAATTGTGAAAATTCTTTTGGTAGGGATGTTAGTTGATTATGGGATAAATCTAAGATCTCTAAACTATCAGCTAATGATAAAATTTCTAATGGAAATGATGTCAAGTTTTCAGAAAGCGTTAACCTTTGAATGCCAAGTAATTCACCAGATTTTAATTGAGAAAGAGTATGCATTATAAATCCATTATCATTATTTAAAGTGCTGCATATTACTTGAACTAAGCAGCAAAATATAGATTATTTAGTTTAGATGTTTTGATCTAACGATATGCTATAATTACACAATATTTCAGCTTTTTTGACCTTATACGGATTTACTCATGGCTAAACAATCGCTTTGTATTAGAGAAAAAACCATATTTGACGGCATCTTTACTAAATATTTTTTAAAATCGCTATTTGCTATTTGGTTTAAATTAGCAGGTTGGAAGGTTTGCAAATTAGCGCCTGAAGGTGCTGGCGTTGCGATTGCAGCACCACACACTTCCAATTGGGATTTTATTTACGCTCTTGGGGCTGCAATATTACAAGATGTAAAAATCTACTTTTCTATTAAAGATAGTCTATGCAAAGTTCCACTATTAGGAAGATGGTTGATGTGGCTTGGTGCCATTCCTATTGACCGTTCATCAAAAGGCGCTGGACAAGTTCAACAAATTAAAAAATTCATCGAATCACAAAAAAAGCATTCTGAAGACGGAAGAAGAGTATTCTTTTTATTCACTCCAGAAGGCACACGTAGCACAGTAAAAAAATGGAAAGCTGGTTTTTATCATATAGCTCAAGGCTGTAATCTACCTATTTTTCTCGCTAAGGTTGATTACTTAAGCAAAGAAACAGGTGTATTTCATACTTTCAAAGTGACAGGAAATAAGGAAGAGGATATTAGCGCAATTCAAGCATCTTATAAGAGTATCCAAGGAAAGTATCCAAAATTACAGTTTCCTCATTATGTTGGCTGCTTACCAAAGATTTCTGATTCTGAAGCCGCAATTATTCGTGCGATGTATTCTATTAAGGGTGTTGCTACTAAGATGGAAATCGGCACTAAAGCCAAGGTAGCCGAATTATCGAGCAACATGCTTACCTTATTAGTAGAGAAGGGATTATTAGAAAAAATCATCACTAATAACGTCTCTACATATCAACTTACTTTTGCTGGTAGAGGATGCTTTTTGCATCTATCTCCTACGGCTTAATTTTTTTACAAAATACAACCTGCCTTTATACAGTGCTATTACCTAAAGTAGCACTGTAGCTTTAGTTAGGTAAAGCCTAATACGAAGCTCGTATAAACTCCATCTTTCTCCTTTTCTCAAGTTTAATTCATATCACGACTATGTAAACTTTAGAAAAGTATCAACTTCTATTTAATTTTATATACAGGAATTTTAAGCTTGTATTTATTTGAAGAATTTTATCCATAAAAAAACCCTAACAAATAAATGTTAGGGTTTTTTAAGTAACTTCGTTTAAAGTTTAATTAAGTATATAAATACTAATTAAGCTTTAGTAACAACGTCAACTAAAGCCCAGTTTTTAGACTTTGAAATTGGCGCTACTTCACGAATTGTTACTACATCACCTTCGTTACATACGTTAGCTTCATCATGTGCTTTCAACTTAGTTGAACGCGTGATGTACTTACCATACATAGGGTGCTTAACGCGACGTTCGATCATTACAACAATAGACTTATCCATTTTGTTACTGATAACAACGCCTTGTAGTGTGCGGATTTTGGCTTCGCTCATTACTTACCTGCCTTCTCAGTTATGATAGTCTTAACACGTGCAATGTTGCGACGTACGGTTCTTAGCAAGTGAGTTTGTGCTAATTGACCAGTGCTTGCTTGCATGCGGTAGTTAAACTGCTCGCGTAGAAGCTCTAGTAATTCAGCATTAAGCTCTTCAATGCTTTTTGCTTTAAGTTCGCTAGCTTTCATTACATTACCGTCCTAGTTACGAAGGTAGTTTTAAACGGAAGTTTAGCGGCAGCTAAAGCAAATGCTTCACGTGCAACTTCTTCAGGAACACCTTCCATTTCATAAAGAACACGACCAGGAAGAATTTGACATACCCAATATTCTACTGAACCTTTACCTTTACCCATACGAACCTCAAGAGGCTTTTTAGTAATTGGCTTATCAGGGAATACACGGATCCAAATTTTACCTTGACGCTTAACGTGACGAGTCATAGCTCGACGTGCGGCTTCAATTTGGCGCGCAGTCATACGACCACGTTCAACCGATTTTAAACCGAAAGTACCGAAGCTAACAGCGCTACCAGTGTGCGATAAGCCACGGTTACGCAATTTAAATTGCTTACGGAATTTAGTACGTTTTGGTTGTAACATTACTTATTCCTCTTACTTACTGTTCTTGCGGTTGTTTTTTCTTTTAGGCTTAGCCGCTGGTTGTTCTGCCACTAATGGCATTTTACCAATGATTTCACCTTTAAAGATCCAAACTTTAATACCAATAACACCATAAGTTGTGTCACCACGCGCAATTGCGTAATCGATATCAGCACGTAATGTATGTAAAGGTACACGACCTTCACGATACCATTCAGCACGTGCAATATCAGCGCCGCCTAAACGACCGCTAACTTGAACTTTGATGCCTTTTGCGCCAAGACGCATAGCATTTTGTACTGCACGTTTCATCGCACGACGGAACATAACACGACGTTCTAATTGGCTAGCTATGCTATCAGCAACAAGCTGCGCATCCATTTCTGGCTTACGTACTTCAGCAATGTTGATTTGAGCAGGAACGCCAGCGATTTTAGACACTGCTAAACGTAATTTCTCAACATCTTCGCCTTTCTTACCGATAACAACACCTGGACGAGCCGTGTGAATTGTTACGCGGATAGATTTAGCTGGACGTTCAATAACTACTTTAGATAGTGATGCGCGTTTAAGCTTTTCTTTTAAAAATTCGCGAACCTTATGGTCGCCGTCTAAGTTGCTAGCAAAATCTTGACTGCTTGCAAACCAAGTAGACGCGAAAGGTTTCGTGATACCTAAGCGAATACCGGTAGGATTAACTTTTTGACCCATACTAATATACTCCTAAGAATCAGACACGATCACAGTGATGTGACTAGTGCGCTTGATGATGCGATCGGCTCTGCCTTTCGCTCGTGGCATAATACGTTTCATTGTTGGACCATCGTCAATCAAAATTGTCTTAACGAATAATTCATCAATATCTGCACCTTCATTGTGCTCTGCATTAGCAATCGCTGAGTCTAGTACTTTTTTAACTAATTCAGCAGCTTTTTTGTTGCTAAAAGTTAAAATTTCAAGTGCTTTCTCAACATGTTGGCCACGGATTTGATCCGCAACTAAACGTGCTTTTTGCGCAGAACCACGGGCAAATTTATGTACAGCAATAGCTTGCATTTAACTTCCCCTTATTTCTTCGCTTTCTTATCAGCGATATGACCGCGATAAGTACGAGTTGGTGCAAATTCTCCTAATTTGTGACCGATCATTTCTTCGGTTACAAATACAGGAACGTGTTGACGGCCATTATGGACAGCTATGGTCAATCCGATCATCGTAGGGATGATCATTGAACGACGGGACCAAGTTTTAATTGGCTTTTTATTCCCGCTTTCCACCGCTTTCTCTACCTTCGTCAACAAGTGTAGGTCAATAAAAGGACCTTTCTTGAGGGAACGTGGCATGGTGATTCCTTAATTATCATTACTCTAATTACCGACCTTTGTCGGTAATTAAGAGTATTTAGTTTAATGCACTAATTACTTAGTACGACGACGTACGATAAATTTATCAGTACGCTTGTTCGAACGAGTCTTGTAACCCTTAGTTGGTACACCCCAAGGTGATACCGGGTGACGACCGCCAGATGTTTTACCTTCACCACCACCGTGTGGATGGTCAACTGGGTTCATGGCAACACCACGAACAGTTGGGCGAACACCGCGCCATCTTGAAGCACCAGCTTTACCCAAAGAGCGAAGCATGTGTTCAGAATTGCCGATTTCACCTAAAGTTGCACGACAATCTGCTTCAACTTTGCGCATTTCGCCAGAGCGAAGACGTAAAGTAACGTAAGCACCACCTTTCGCAACTAATTGTGCGTAAGTACCAGCAGCACGAGCAATTTGCGCGCCCTTACCTGGTTTAAGTTCGATTGCGTGAATAACACTACCTAATGGTGTGTTACGTAACGGCATAGTATTACCCGCTTTGATTGGAGCATCAACACCTGACTGGATAGTATCTCCAGCACTTAAGCCTTTAGGGGCTAAGATGTAACGACGTTCGCCATCTGCGTATAATACAAGCGCAATGTTAGCACTACGGTTTGGATCGTATTCAATACGTTCAATTGTCGCAGGGATACCATCTTTAGTACGCTTAAAGTCGATCATACGATAATGTTGCTTATGACCGCCACCAATGTGACGAACCGTAATGCGACCATTATTGTTACGACCACCAGACTTAGACTTAGTGTCTAATAATGGTGCGTAAGGCTT
>CAJXUT010000041.1 GCA_913061365.1 uncultured Colwellia sp. | reverse complement strand
TATCCTCTTCGTCGGCAGCGTCAGATGTGTATAAGAGACAGGATAAGATCAAACGTTTAAATTTTTTATAGCGAAATAATAATAAAATTAAGGTAACTACTACATATAATATAGGTGAAAATATCTCAGATTTCACTGACCAGTAAAAATGAATAGCCACAAGAATTGCTATTACATAGCTAAAGTCATGTAATGTTTGCCATTTTTTTCCCATTTTACGTTTAAGCTTATTTACAGAAGTTATTGCTAATGCGGTAAGTAATAAAAATCCTGTCATCCCAATAGTAATATAAGGACGGTCTATTACTTCACTTAGAAAAAGTTCACTGTCAAATTGTACTTCAAACGCAAGAAAATTCAGCAAATGACATAGTGCATACGTAAATGTATACAGGCCTAATAGCCGTCTTGTCTGTAGTAAGTAGCCTTGCTTGGTTATTTTAGCTAGCGGTGAAATACACAAGCTTATCAATAATAAGTTAAAGGCGCCAATTCCAGTAAAGTGAATGACAGTCTCAACGGGATCGGCTCCTAACTCATCTGAAAAAGCGAGAAAATAAAGATTAAATAAAGGTAAAAAAGCTGCGAGGTGAATAATTACTTTTAAAATTAATACACGAGTACTACTGGTCATTACATGTAAACCTTAAAAATGTTTAGATAAATTCATACCTTGGTATAAATGTGCTACTTCTTCACCATAGCCATTAAAAGGTAATGTTTCTATACGATTACGTGCAAATAAACCACCACTAGTAATACGGCGTTCACTGGCTTGACTCCATCGTGGATGATCATGATTAGGGTTTACATTGGCATAAAAGCCGTATTCTCTAGGCGCCAATTTTTTCCATGTTGTCTGCGGTTCATGCTCCAATAATTTAATGGCAACAATAGACTTGATACTTTTAAAGCCATATTTCCACGGTACCACTAAGCGAATAGGTGCTCCATTTTGTGGAGGTAGCGTTTTTCCATATAAGCCAACACTCATTAATGCTAATGGATTCATTGCTTCATCCATACGTAAACCTTCAACATACGGGTATTTAATTCCACCACCTAATCGTCTATTCGCTTGTCCGGGCATTTGCTTTGGATCATATAACGTTTCAAAAGCAACATATTTAGCACGGGAATTTGGCGACACTTTTTTTATTAAGTCTGCTAATGAAAATCCAATCCAAGGCACAACCATTGACCATGCTTCTACACAACGTAAACGATAAATTCGCTCTTCTAACGGAAACATTTTGGTAAGGTCATCATAATCAAGCGTAATAGGGTTATCGCATTCACCAGAAATAGTTAATTTCCAAGGTTCAACATTGAAAGCTTGCGCTAATTTTGCCGGTTGCTCTTTTTGTGAACCAAATTCATAAAAGTTATTATGAGATATTACTTTTTGCTCAGGTGTTTTGATTAAATCTTGATTAGCTATATCTTGTTTGTAATCTAATGGCTTTGTTTTAAATACAGGGGTTTCATCACTGAAGAAACCTGCCTGTGCATTTTTACTAAGTGCGGCAGTCATCAATGCACCAGCACCTAAAAAGCCCATATTTTTTAAGAGGGAACGACGATCATGATAAACCGATTCGTCTGTAATATCTGACTCAGTAAGCTGAGAACGTTGTGGGATTTTGACTAACATATGAGCGCCTAATAACTATACCGTTCAGGTATAAACTAAAAAAAGTTTCTTGAGCTATTAGACACTTTTAACTTAAAAATAATTTCAATTAAACTGCATTTAAATAAATAGATTTATTAGGCAGCTTTAACTAATTGTTGTAAATGTGCAATGACATCACTTGATTCATATAACCATTGTACTTGACCATCGTCTTTTTCAATACGCAAGCAAGGGACGGTTCTTTTACCACCTTCACGGATTAATTCTTCACGATAATCATTTTTCTGATTAATATTTCGCAATTCAATATTCAATCCCTCTCGTTTCATTGTGCGGCGTACTTTTACACAAAAAGGGCAACTAGGTAATTGATATAAACTCAAGTTTTTAGTTTTATCATCAAACTTTGCCTGCTCTGCTAGGCTTCTTTTTGGCGACTTTGGTGAAAAAACAAAGTTACCAAGTAAGATAAGGCGACCTATAGGCCAACGTATAAGAGACATAATCATAATTTTTTTCTTCTGTATTTAAAGGTACGCTTCGACCATACGATCAAAATTGGTGGCGGATTTTACCACAAACCAGTTAATTTATGATCGTTTATTTTTAGGCACGAAGTTTAAAATAGAAACAGGTACAGTCTTTTTAACAGGAAACTCTGCCACTTCTTTTCGCTCTATAATATGACCTAACCTTGATTCAATCGCGCATAAGTTTCTGAAGTTATCTTTTGACACAAAAGAAACCGCTTCACCACTAGCACCAGCACGGCCAGTTCTACCAATACGATGAATGTAATCATCAACTTTATCGGGTAAGTCATAATTAACAACGCGGTCAAGTTCGCCAATATCTAGACCACGAGCGGCAATTCCTGTAGCGACTAAATATTTAATGTGACCTTGCTTAAAATCTTTGAGTATTTTCTCTCTAATTTCTTGCGTTCTGCCACCATGAATCGATTCAGCAATAATTCCACGTTTTTCAAGTTGACTTACCAGCTTTGCAGCTCCATGTTTCGTTTCTATAAAAATTAATGCTTGCTGCCATTTCAACTCTTTTATTAAATGACTTAATAATGCTGATTTATTCGTTTTATCAATAGTAACTAGCCATTGGTTTATACTGGGTTGATATTTTTTATTTTGAGCAATTGAAATTTCAATCGGTGCAGAAATAGTTCTTTTTGCTAGAGCACGAACATCATCAGAGATAGTTGCTGAAAACAACAAATTTTGACGCTGCGCAGGTAAACGTTCAATGATTTTATTAATATCATCAATAAATCCCATGTCTAGCATTCTATCAGCTTCATCAAGAACTAAGAATTCAAGCTCATCAAAATGTAATGCACGTTGATGTGCCATATCTAGCAATCTTCCGGGAGTAGCAACTAATAGATCAATCCCCCAAATAAGTCGTTGTTTTTGAGGTTGCGAATCAATACCACCATACATTGCCATTGAAGTCAGCGCTAAGTGCTTGCCATATTGTTCAATGCTAGCTTCTACCTGTATGGCCAATTCACGAGTAGGCACAAGCACAAGTGCTCTAATACGTTTTCCACGAAGAGTATGTTGATTATGCTCTGCATTTAACTTGTGTAAAATAGGCAACACAAAGCTTGCCGTTTTACCTGTGCCTGTTTGTGCAGAAGCAATTAAGTCTCTTCCCGATAAAACAGCAGGAATTGCTTTTTTTTGAATTGCTGTTGGCTCACTATAAGATAAATCAGTTAGCGCGCTTAATATTGGATCACTTAATCCAAGTTTAGAAAATGACATGGTGTGTCTCAAACAGTAAGTTAAAAATAACTAAATTTAGTGGGCTGATTTAATTTTTAAGCCTTTCAAAAAAGCTGATAAAACAATGTCACTACACTCTTTATAATGCTTATGATTCACTTTTCTAAAGAAAGCACTGAGTTCATATTTTCCAAGACTCAGCTCAGCTAATTCTAGTATAGCAATGACATCATCTGCCTTTAACGCTAAGGCTATTTTCAACTTATTAAATATAATATTATTCGTTAATACTTGTTCTGCTTGATGCTGAGGGCCATCTTTCGGTCCTCTTTGTTCAATAATAAGACCATTTAAAAAACTCGCAAATTCATTATCTGACAGTGATTTATAACGAGTGTCATTTTTCTCTCTATATATATCAACTAACTGATCTGCAGTAATTAAGCTTTGCCCTAGTTTAAACACGGCAAGTGTTTGTTCACTGCTAAAATCAAAAATGGTGCTAACACGACGAAGAAGATCATTATTTATCATTAAATTACCTAAAGCTAATTGTTATAGAGACGATTATTTGTTTGCTTCTTTAAAAAGTTCACAAGCATCCTTGTAGTATAACTGACTATTATTAATATTTATCTACACTCGCTATAAGATAAGCTATAATTTCTTAACATTTGCTAATAAATCAAAAATGGGGATAGTTAATAGAATGAAAAACACACCACAGTCTGTTCAAAGTCCCGAAGTGTCACTTGGCAATGTTTATGTTATGACACATTCTTTTTTTTCAGATGTGATCAGAATTGGGTGCACATCTGAAGATCCTGAAGCTTATGCAAAAACACTTTCTGAAAAAACACCAGGCAATTACACACTGGCTTTCACTCTTCAATGTGATAATCCATGCCAAGTAAAGAAACAACTTCAAACTTATTTAAATGCGCAAGAGTACGTAAGTGAGTTTTACCAAGTAACTGCTGATGTTGCGGAGCGATTACTTAAAAGGGAGAGTTTAAGAATACCTATTCAAACAACATAACTAAGCTTAATCATTTATTAGAAAAAAGAAGATTACTTAGTTAGCTTTAAGTAAATCCAATATTATTAAGCAAATAAACATAAGACAAATGTAAGTACGCAGCTAAATTGAGTACTTACATTTTGATAATTAAACAAACTAATTATTACTATCCATTAATATCAACAACTACGCGACCTCGAACTTTCCCTTCCATTAATGCTTCTGCTGTTTGTACGACTTCACTTAAGCCTATATCAGTAGAGATATCTTCAAATACATCTGGGGTAAGTATCTCTGACAGTCGTTGCCAAGCTTCAACACGATCGTTAATTGGTCTCATTACACTATCTATACCAGCTAACGTTACCCCACGTAAAATAAATGGCGCCACTGTAGCGGGTAAATCCATTCCTTGGGCTAAGCCACACGCGGCAACAACACCGCCATACTTTGTACTAGCACATACATTAGCTAATGTGTGACTTCCTGCAGAATCAATGGCGCCAGCCCAACGTTCTTTTGCCAATGGACGTCCAGGTTCAGATAATAAATTACGATCAATAACTTCTACAGCGCCTAATTTTTTCAGATAATCAGCTTCATCTAACCTGCCTGTTGAAGCAACCACGTTATAGCCAAGTTTTGCTAAAATGGCGATTGAAAAACTACCAACACCACCATTAGCACCTGTCACTAATATTTCCCCTTTGTCTGGTGTTATACCACTTTTTTCAAGGGCAATAACACAAAGCATGGCAGTATATCCCGCAGTACCAATAGCCATTGCTTGACGCGGAGAAAATCCTGCAGGTAATGGCACTAGCCAATCACTTTTTAAACGGGCTTTTTGTGCTAATCCACCACAATGGTTTTCGCCTACACCAAAGCCATTAAGTAGCACTTTGTCACCAACATTAAATTTATCACTATCGCTTTGCTCAACAGTACCAACTAAATCAACTCCGGGAACCATAGGGAATTTTCTAACAACAGGTCCTTTACCCGTAATTGCTAATGCATCTTTATAGTTGATTGTACTATGAGAAACATTAATGGTGACATCACCTTCAGGTAACACACTTTCATCAATAGCTTTAACTGCTGCTCGGTAACCTTGTTCATCTTTTTCAATTAAAATACCATTAAACATTTTGCTCTCCTAATTTAGACTGATCGTCTATAAATAATGAAATTTTTATTACTTTATCGAGGTAAAGTCGTAATAAAATAGTTAAAATAATTTTCTAATGGTTTAGCGCTTTGTACTAACTTTGCCCGTGCAACAGCACCTTCCCAACCAATCCAAAAATTTTCTGCTAATAGTTCACAGTTTGCTGTTTTTGATAATTCTCCTGACAGCTGCGCTGATTTAAGACAGTTCTCAATAAGTAACTGCCAATATAAGAAAATATCAATTAGTTGCTGCCTAAAGCTTTCAGGTAATAACTCTATTTCTTGCCCAAGGTTGCCTACTAAACACCCTCGTTTAAATTGATGACGGATCATTCCCAACTTGGCATCTTCTACAAAGTTACCTAGGCGTGTTAAAGGTGAGTATGACTCGTCTAATAAACAAGCCTCTAGTTTATTAGCAAAATAACTCCCATACCTTTCAATAACGGCCTGACCAAATGCTTCTTTACTATTGAAGTAATGATAAAAAGAACCTTTAGGCACACCCACTCTCTTTAATATGTGATCGAGCCCTGATGAGGCAAAGCCTTTTTCTGTTAATTGCTCAAGACCACTTCGAATTAATTCTGCTTTTGTATCTCGATTATCACGAGATACTTTCGGGGGTCTACCACGTCGTGGTTTTACTAAAGGAGTATTCATCAAACAATAATAGACCGATCGTCTATTTAATTGCAAGTTGTTTGTGATTTGTACAATATTAATTAACTTATAGTGAATATAATATTAATCACAATTTCATTTGAATATGTTAGACAATGCACATAAAAACTCTTATGCTGCAACATTGTTTTCAATAGTTTTGACGAAGTTCTACTCCGCTATTGCTATCGAATAAATGATTGTAAACCAGAGATAAAATTTGAACACCAAACAAAATTCAGAAACAGTAGATACGCTTTCGCCAACTAGCTCTGAGCAAAAAACATATATTCAGCATCAAAGCTTGCTATTACTAGTTTCTAGCCTAAATAAAGCAATCTATGTTTTTCCTTTAACAGCAACCATCTTAACCATCCTTTTTTGGCCTTACATTAATCATCTATTGTTGGGAAGTTGGTTGTTTACTATTGTTTTATTGAGTTTAGCTCGTAAAAAAATTCATAAAACAATGAGTCTACAAGAGGCCTCTTCTCTAAACCATTCCCGATGGCTAAAGTATATGCTGATACTCGATGTGAGTGCCGGTACATTAATCGGTTTTACTGGTGTTTTTTTAGGTAATCTCCCACAGGAATTTCAGTGGTTATTAATCATAATAACAATCGCAATCAGCATGGAAAGTGTTGCTGGGCAATCAGCAATTAAGGCATCATTTTTTGCATTTACACTACCATTATTTAGCGGTTTTATTTTAGGGTTAGTACTTGTTGGAAGTGATATATTTTATATATTAAGCATCTTTGCCGTGCTGCACGCTTTTTTCTTATATGGCAATTTTACTGCGATGCATAACCATATAAAAACCAACTTAAATTTAACCTTCTCCAATCAGCAGTTAGCTAAAGAACTTGAACAAAAGAATCAGGCTTTAGTTATTTCAAACGAACAAGTAAATGCGACAAGCCAAGCAAAATCAAAATTTATTATCTCCATGAGCCAAGAGTTAAAAACACCTTTACAGGGGATGCTTAAGCAACTAGATACCATCCAAAAAGATCCACATGATAGTGACTATTCACGCTCTATTGCTCTAGTCCATTCCTCAGGAATAGGATTACTTAATCTAGTTAATGACTTAGTAGACGTATATAGACTAGAAAAAGGTCAGCTAAAGCCCGAAGTTAAAGTGTTCGAGGTGAGACAACACTTTGAAGATTTAATCCATCTACTAACCATCAATGCGCACGTTAAAGGACTCAAAATATTTTGTACTATAGATAGCGAAGTTCCTGCAAAAATTGAATCAGATCCTGCCCGGTTAAGCCAAATCACTTTAAACTTATTAGCCAATGCCCTTAAATTTACCAATCAAGGTCATGTAGAGTTAAAGATTTATAGCCATGTGCAAAATGAGCAGAACGTTCTCGATATTGCCGTATCTGATACAGGTATAGGCATTAATCAAAACGATATTAAAATGATATTTCAACCTTTCATTCAAGGTAAATCAGATGTTGACACGTTAGGAAATGGTCTTGGATTAGCTATTAGCCGAGAGCTATGTCAATTACTGAATGGTGAGATGTCAGTAAAGTCAGCTGTCAAAAAAGGCTCTGTTTTTAGCGTCAAAGTACCTATAAAAATCAGTCAACAAAGAGAGTTATCTGTGCATTATGGTAACAAGAGTATTTTACTTGTGGAAGGTGAAAGGCAACATCAAATATCTATTGAACATCAATTACGCTTTCTTAATTTACCTTTCGAAACTGCAACTAATGCAAAAGAGGCTATGGCAATTTGTGCAGAAAGCAGAAACAAAATATCAGCCGTTATTATTGGCCATCAACCAGAGCTACAACAAAAGTTATTAATTAATCTGTGTCAAAGGTTAAAGCTACAGACCATTGAAGTTTTTGAACTTGGTAAAGGTAATAACAGTGAACAATTAACACTGAACTACCCTATAAAATTAGAACACTTAAAAATGACTTTCAACAACTTTAATAAGTAATAAATTAGGCGTATTTTTACAGTGGTTCAACCTTTAGTTCAATGTATAGTTTTTTATAACTTTTATAGTCACTTATAAACATTGAATATTAATAAAAAGTCATAAAAATACAATACGCTGTATTTCAACTTTACTTGTTAACTTGGCATTATTCTATAATATACGCCTCTCAATAAATATTCAGTTTTTGAGTAGTCAAAAGAGCTTATCCATGACCGTAAAATCACCTCGTATCGCAACTATCTTGCTACTTATTGTATGCTTTATTTGGGGCGTAGAATTTGTCCCCATTGATCTGGCTATCGAAGATATGCCAACCAATACCTTTAATGCAATTCGTTTTGCGGTGGCAACATTATCAATGTTACCTCTGCTGTGGTTGTCACAAAGGAAAAATAAAGATGACAGTAAACCAATTAATTATTTTCTCTTAATAAGATCAGGAATGTTACTGGGTTTTTTTCTATTTCTTGGCTTTTATACCCAAACTGAGGGGATGCGTTTTACTACGGTGACCAACGCAGGATTTATTACAGGTTTATGTGTTCCACTTGTCCCTGTATTAGGTTTTTTGATTTTTCGAAATGTTGTGCCTAAATCAGTATGGGTAGGTGTTATTACGGCGACTATAGGTCTTTACATGCTAACTATTGGAGATAAGCTAGTATTTAATAAAGGAGATGTTTTAGTCTTATTTTGTGCCTTTGGTTTTGCTGGGCACATTATTATGACTGATCGCTTAGTGATGAACTTTCCCATAATACCTTTAAGCATTGTACAAATTTTTGCTGTATCACTTTATAGTACAATAGCCGTATTTGTCAGCCCTGAACCTGCTTTCTACTATTCAGATGCCGAGCCTGTTAGCTGGTCTCAACAATTATTTACACCCTTAATGTTATTTGCCATTTTAGTTTCAGGAATTTTAGGAACAGCATATGCTTTTTGGGCTCAGTCAGTTAGTCAAACATTATTAAAGCCCCATAAGGTTGCACTTATTTTTGCTGCTGAACCTGTATTTGCTTGTATTACAGCCTGGATATTTCTAGGGGAAGTGCTCGGTGAAAAAGGTGTTATAGGGGCAGGATTAATTATTGCCGGAATGCTTTTTTCAGAGTTGGGAGATAGGAAAAAGCAGCCTGAACTCAGACCGCTTGACCAAGCAAGTACTTTGAAATAGTTAGAGCTTAGAAAAATAAAATTTATTATGCGTATTTTATATATTCCCTGCATAACAAGTAAGATACAAAAGGTTTACCTCAATCTTTTATTAGACGCCTACAAGCCAAAAACAGAATACTCTTGGCTTGTAAGCTTTCATAAAGTGGTTAGCTTATGATCTCGCTTTAAATTCTAATACTGTCGCATTAATACAAAACCTAGGTTGTCCATTTGGACCATCAGGAAATACATGTCCCAAATGAATCCCTGAAGTTTTAGAGCGAATTTCTGTTCGTCTCATTCCATAGCTATTATCAGGCCTTTCAATAACAGAGCCATCAACAGCTTTAGTAAAAGATAACCAACCTGTACCTGAGTTAAAGCGATCTCGCGTATCAAATAACGGTGCACCACTTAACTTATCAATAAAAACACCATCAGGAGTATTTTTAAAGATTTCATATTCTTTACAGAAACGACCATCTGTTCCTTCATCAAAGGCGACATTAAAGGCTTCACTTTTCCCTAGTTTAAAAACACCTAGCGCCTTATAAAACTGTTCTGGGCTCATATAGCCTTGTCTACCAAAGACCTCTTTGCCTTCTTCAATAAATAAAATAGTAGGAGTTGCCCAAGTTTCCGTTTTAATCATTAAGCCATCAAGTTGACTTGCTAATCGAAAGTTAATTGCAATTGTACCCTTATAGCTATTCACTACATTTTCTTTAAATTTTTCACAATAAGGACAGTAGTTATCTGATTCAATAACAACAATATGTTTACCTGTTAATAATGGCGTATTATCAAATGTTTGATTGGCTAGAGAAGTTTTATTTGAATCAAGGTTAAACTTAACTCCGGTAGAATGATCTGGACAGTAGCCGTTTGGGTTTTTAGCTAAATAGTCTTGATGGTATTGTTCTGCTGCAAAAAATTCAGTCAACGGGCTTATTTTAGTTGTGACTTTTCCATAACCAGCAGCGCTTAATAACGCTTGGTAATCAGCAGTTACTTGCTGTGCTATTTTATTCTGTTGTTCATTATTTGTTAATATAGTTGAACGATATTGTGTACCAACATCATTACCTTGGCGATTCAATTGTGTTGGATCATGACCTTCATAATAATTCTGCAATATAGTTTCTAAATTAACCATTGAGTTGTTAAAAGTCACCTTAACCACTTCGGCATGGTTATTTTCGTTATATTTATTTTTTCGCTGCGTTATTTCTCGGTAGTTAGCCCCCACATTTTTACCATCAGCGTAACCCGAGACTGCATCTACCACACCAGGAATTGCTTGATATCGTTTTTCTGCTCCCCAAAAACATCCTGCTCCTAGCACAATAGAATCTAAATGGGTTGTTGCGGATACTTTAATTGGCGATTGTGATGAAGCTGGGAGTATTTTTTCAATATCACGTTGAGTTTCGCTAGAGTCTTCAACTGAATATTCAGTTGATTGCGGTGACAAAGTATACATTGTCACCGCTGAAATTAGTGATATAGCTGTAATGAACGATATTGTTTTCATAATTCTATCCTGATTAACCAATAAATAGGTTAGTTTTTAAACTTGAATAAAATTATAGATCATCAATATATCAATTTAGTCACCGAGTTATCACAATTTCATCACAAGAGAAAGATGAGTGTAATATTTCAGCTCAGCTATACTTGGTTTTAAATGTAAGTTGCGCTTCTTAACGATATTATAAAAGTTAAATTGTATGCAAACACAAGCAATAAGAGACTACTTATTTCTACTATTTTGCTGGGATTTACTCATGATTGATTCATACATTAATATCACTTCTTGCGCTAAAGAAGAATATTCAGGGTGACGGGATAAAATCAATAAAACCTCATGAGCATCACCCAGCGTATCTTCAAGGTAAGAGAGATCGAAATGATCTAATACAGCGCCATTATCAACCTGTTGCTTAAGTAGTTTTGCTCTAGGGTAGCGCTCAGTTTCAAAGCGCTTAAGCAGTACAGAAATCACTCCTTGATCTTTTGTTTCTTGATCCATGTTCCATCCTATCAAATTATTAACTGTGTAGAGTATGACATAAATACAAATAACCTAAACTTGACATAAACAGCTATTTTTTATGTTTTTGATACTTTAGTTAATTTAGTAAAAAAGTGCTCAATAAGCACCAACAAGCCACCTAAAATAAAACCTATAGCAAGATCAATAGTGAGCGGTGTAATAACAGCGAGAATTTCACCAATGATAGCAACTTTACTCATAAACACTGTTGCTGACTCAATATACACATGCATTGCATGAATACCATGAGTTATCAACGAGCCACCCACTAACCACATAGCAACAGTGCCAGCAACAGCAAGAAACTTCATGAGTTTAGGTGCAAATCCAATCATAAATCGCCCTAAAGCACGCTTAAAGCTTCCCCATAACGATGTAGATTTTTCTTTGATTAATGCTAAACCGCCATCATCAATTTTAACAATGCCTGCTACTAAACCATACACGCCCATCGTCATTAAAATAGCAACAAAACTGAGTACAGATACCTGCGTGGTTATCTCTTTATCTGCAATTGTTCCTAATGCAATAATTATGATTTCAGCGGATAAAATAAAATCAGTCCGAATTGCTCCTTTAATTTTATCTTTTTCAAAAGCCGCTAGATCGATATTTGGATCTTGTAAAGCTTCTCTTAAATGTGCTTTATGTTGCTCTACCGCAGTTTTTTCAGTGAAGTTATGCCACACTTTTTCAAAGCCTTCATAGCATAAATAAGCACCGCCCAACATAAGCAAAGGCATGATTAAACTGGGTAAGAAGTAACTAAGTAACAATGCAATAGGTACTAAAATAGCTTTATTAAGCATAGAGCCTTTAAACACAGCCCAAACAACGGGAAGCTCTCTATCAGCGAGTATACCTCCTGAAAGTTGCTCAGCATTTACCGCCAAGTCATCTCCCAAAACGCCTGCTGTTTTCTTTGCAGCAACTTTCGATAGCACAGCCACATCATCAAGCAACATCGCTATGTCATCAAGTAAAGTAAGTAAACTAGCACCAGCCATATAGCACCAAATTGAATAGAAAAAGAGCCACTATCATGATGCTTTTTTGGTTATTATTCAAAAACCTTTCATCCCTTTGTTAGCACACATACTTGTTAAAATAAAAGAGCCCATTAACCTGATGACTAATTTGATACTTCTCGAATATAAATAATTCGATCATTACCACGGAACTGACCAAATGTGGCAACTGCTGAGGGGTTGTCATCATGCGATCCATCATTATCCCAATCAAATTTGAGCCAATTAAAAGTGTCGTACGTCACATCTAACTCTCCTTGATTTCCCGCTCCAGGAGCCTCTAGCTCAATGCTTTGTGTTTTACCTTCAATAAAACTTCCTATGCCGCCAAGCTTGTCAGTCAAAGCAGGATCTAACCCTTTATCTGTAAGCGATAATTTAGCAGCATCATAACCCGTACAATCATTATTTGAAGTGACTATAAAATTAGTTCCGTCATAGTGTTCAACTTGTAGCGGCTGAGGAAGGTCAGATGTTTCTGGACCAAAGCTATTGTTTAACACTAAACGGCCAAATCGAATTTTAACACCTGTTGGTGATACATCAACAGTCGATGATGTTCCACCTGTAGGCGTTAAATCAATTCTATCTTCATCATTAATGTCTGTGATAGTGAAATCAATATCAGCAGTGAAAGGCGTTACAATTGTATTAGCTGAACGATTATAGAAAAAATTATCAGTATCTGAAAATTGATAATGCAGTATCCCTTTTGGCAATGGGTTATCTTCAGGTGCTGATGTAGTTAAATCTCCTTGGCTCAAAACGCCGGTGCTCATATTAGCCGTTAGTGGCAGAAGATTTCCATCAACGCCAACAGCTAGTTGATCAAGTGTAGGTGTTGTAAGCGTTATATCAGATGCATTGAGTTTCATATAATCATTAGAGCCACCCTCACTATCCTCATAGTAGTTTTTAGTGATACTACCTTGTTTATTGTAAGCAGTAATGGCTATCACAGGGTTTGTTAAATATGAAATAGCACCAATAGTGTTGGTTGCTTCATCCTTTTGACCGCTATAAACAAATGCTGTCCCTGTATTGCAAGTTGCTAAAAATGAACCATGAGCAACGACTGTTTGCGTGAAATAATCAGGAGTAAAACGACCTATATTAATTGCCTCAGCAGAAGAAATGATTATATTTTCATTCGCATAATTATAGTCGCGAACGTCAAGGTTAAGTAAACCTACTTCTGAATACCGTGCAGTCGAAGATCCAAATACGCCGAGTGTGGATGTACTATCTAATATAACCGATTGAAATGTCACTGGCATGGTAGAGCTATGCTGACTATCAATACTTCCATTACTACCATAGGTTAATGTGCCATTCTCGCCATGTGTTGTAGGGCCAGTTCGAGCTAGCTTAAACTCTATTTCGCCTGGTGAATAGTTTGGCGTAATCGCTGCGGGAGTCGCTGCATTATAGGCACTAACGGTTAATTCAAAATTTTCGCCTGCAGAATGAATTGGAGTCGCTGTAGCTGAAGCGGCATTTAAGTTTGTTGACCCTGTTTTTGCACTAACCACAAGTTTATCTGGGCTTACCCAAAATGCATTACTAGAACCTGATAATGTCACTCCTCCTACACTATAATTTGCATGTAAGCGAATTTGACCTGCATCGTGATATACAGGTACAGGAATTGTCGCGATACTGTCTGTACCAAAAGTTAATGTTGTACTTGTAGAACTAGGAACACCGCCTTGTTTGGCAATGCCTGCGCCGTTAACGGTAAAGCTAAGACCAGTAGTTCCGCCTGGTGCAACATTTTCTTGGGATAAATCAATATTTTTATTACCACTAAATAATGCAGCACAAACACCACCAACATCTTTTACTGCTTGTAATTTCAATGATTCATTAAATACAGCACCCGATGTATGATTTCCTATGGTTATACTATTGCCATCACCAGAGAGAAATCTAAAACCTGCCTCGGCAAACTCCATATCGCAACTTGTACCTGTGCCATTATCACAAACCACTGCATCAGATGCAGTGGTTGTAGCATTAGCTACTGAAAAAGTCAGGATTTCAGGGGCCGTATGATTAAAGTTAACGGTAGTACTACCAGTAAAGGTAGGAGAACTAATTACATTTCCATCAGCAAGAATATCCAAAGTCACTGACTCTGCACTTACATTTGAGCAACTCTCATCAGTACAAGCTTTCAGTGTAAGAGGTTCTGCTTCACAAGTTAACCCTTGCCCATCATGACTTATTTCATAGTGGTGAATGGTAGGTGAATTACAATCATGTCGTTCATTCATTATAGTGACGACTTGTTCTGTGGTTAAGCTTCCTTTGTACACTCTTACTTCATCAAGCAAACCACTAAAGTTGTATCCTGTATTAATAGACCAACCACCAATACGTAATTCACTATCTACAACTGCCCTACTAGTACTGGGCCTGCGAGAACTATGACGATGAGATAATGCTTTTGCTTCTCCATCAATGTGAATTTGATTGTTGGTTACACTGCCATTTGTAAATTCAACAGCAATATGGTGCCAGCCAACATCTAATCCAACACTCGAAGTACCATAAAGATCTCCATTACCCGTGTTAAACCCTATGTTACCACTAGTAATCCATATATCATGAACATACCAACCAATAGGCATAACACTATTTGTACCATCCCATTTCATCCAGAATGTTACCGTTGTTTTCGCACCTGTAGTCGTGTCTAACCCTATTCCTAAAGGTAAATCTAAACCTGTCGCTTTAATAGAACCTCTATTTTGACTTACATAACCACAAGTTCCTGGATCCCCTGTTAAAGCTGCTGGAGAATCTTCTGTTGGAGGATTAACTAGGGTAGAATTAGTGACTATCTGTCCATGATAGTTATTACCACTACTATCAATAATTTCATCAGCACTACCATCCCATTCATCTTCTTCAAAGCGATATTCTAGTAATGGTTCTAGGGGTACAGGACAGTTTCTTTCACTACCATCATAATTATTTCCCGCATCTTGATTGAGAAAGATATTTTCAATTTGAGATGCTGTTAATACAGATTTAAATACTAATGCTTCATCAATCAAACCGTCTGCAGATGATTCTCCTGTAAAATAAGATGAATTTCGATTATCACCAAAATAAAGGGTATTGTAGCCAGCAAGATCCACATTACTGCCATTTCCACCCGATACAGTTTGCTCAATGCCATCAACAAATATTTTAGCAACACCCGTAGAAATATCCCAAGCAAACGCCAAATGTTTCCAGACTCCCGCTCCTACAATAAATGTACTTACCGTAGATTTCTGATAATCACCATCACTCCCGTCTTCAAACCAAAACTTTACCTTTCCATTACTTATTTCTGCAACGAAATATTTATCTCCATCTGTAGCATCAAACAACCTTTTATCAGATGCCGCATCCCATGCACTATTACCTTTGTACCAAAGACTAATCGTTCCACTTGAGCCTATTATTGTATCTAAGTCTACTCCGCTATCAACGGCCTCAACTGTTGTTGCACTAGTGTTACTAGGAATACTAGCCGCATTACAAATTTTTCCCGCTGCTGTTGTAATCCCTCCAACTGATACCCCATTATTATCATTTCCTGAACTGTCGATTACTTCATCAGCAGTACCATTCCAACTAAATTCATCAAATCGATATTCTATTATTGGAGTAACAACTACGTTAGGACAATTTCGTTCGCTTCCATCCCAGCCATTACCAGCTAAATTGTTAGTTCGAATATTCTGGATTTCAGTTGCGCTCAGTGCTGAACCAAAGATAGTAAGTTCATCCATCAAGGCATCAATACCGCTGTACCAAGGGTCGTCGCCAATATAGAGCGGGCCATTATTACTTATTGAAGAGCCTGCAAGTGAAGTTTGTTTTGCAAGAGTGCCATTGAAATAGGTCATCAATTGGTTATCTTTTTTGACTAAAGTAACCATAGTCCAGCTATTTAAACCTAAGGCAGTATTACTTGTATGACCTTCATCACGACTGCTAGTTGTTGAGACTCGGTGATAGACTTTACTACTGCCGCCAGAGAGGAACCAAGCCGCGAAGGTTCTTTCAAAATCAATACTACCTTTGTGAATGATATTACTCCATCCACTGATTATACTTCGAGGATTAAGCCAAAAATTTACCGTGTAGTTACCATTATTATCACCAACATCTAATAGCGCATTATTAGCCACTTCAATGCGATTGGTTCGATTAAAGTCTGCCGCATTACATAGCATGCCACTTGCCGGCTGAACATTAATAGCTTTGCCGTGAAGTGCGTTGTCACTACTATCCAAAACATCTTCACTTGTGCCACTCCAATTAGTTTCATCAAAACGATATTCAACTATAGGCTCTAGTCCTTCATGCACCACAATATTACTGTATAAACTGTTACTTGTTGGCACACTGTCATCGTCATTCATGAAAAATAGGTATTGAAAGTCACCTGTGTAAAACTCCCCAACAGGGATAGTAAAATGAGTTACACCGCTGCCAGAATAAGTCGCAAAGTCAGAGAGCCCCCAGTTTTGTGTACCATAAACCTTAAAACTCCGATCCGAACTTATAGATAAATCATTATCAAAACCTAAACCTTGAACCTCACCTTGAACGGTACTTTGAAAGTCAAACTCTATGACAGTGTTTTCAGTAACAGTGTAAGGAAAATCTATCTTCTGCCAACGATTACCTTCAAGAAAAAGGCTTAAACCCGCGTCTCTAATATCCACCGTTCCCGTTCTATCTTGGCTACTTCCGCCATAACTTGAAACTTCATACTCCTGACTTATATTATTTGCTGTTACAGAGAGCTTAGTTGGTACTTCATACTTAATCTCAATATCATCAATATACATGCCAATGATGGCATTATTACCCGTTGCTAAAAAACGGATTTGTGTATTACTAGCCGCATAATCAGAGATATCAAAAGAAGCTGATATAGGTGAAGTATTGTGAGTATTAATTCTATAGCTATCTAGATCAATCCAATTAGTACCATCGTAAACTGAGAGTACAACGGTTTGATTACCTCTTGAGTGAGCACGGCGATAAACAAAGGATAATGTTGCGCTAGTGGCACCGGTTAAATCTAGCTCTCGGTAAACACCTTTATTCACATAGGTTTCTCTAGCACTACCAGAAGGGACACCTAAACGTAAACAATTTCCCCCACTCCCACTACATAAATCACTACGTACTCTGGCGATGCCTGCACTAGCGCCATCAGACTCCCCGACTTCTACCCAGTTTCCACTCCAGTTTTCACTACCGCTATTTTCACTATAAGAAACAGTGGGGAAATTATCACCTACCGTTTTTTCAGCCGCCATAGCTGAGCCTATGTTAAAATAAAAGAGACTGATAATAGCTATTAGGCCTAGTTTTTTTAAATACTGAGTGATTGCTGAAAACATTGAGAGTATGCCCATTCCACCTATTTTTAGGTTTCCAAATTTAGCGCTTATAAAATTGACTAAGTACATTGTTGTCAGGGCGTCTGTAATATTTTTCAATGGTAAAGTCCGTATCAAATGCTGCTGATAATAAGTTAAATACGCTTGGTAAGGTTTTACATTACCACTACTGCTGAAAAATAATCATAACAATTCAGTATTTTAATCACAATCTAAACACGCTATATAACTTCGCAACAAAAAAAGCCCTACTGTGAACAACACAGTAGGGCTTTCTAAATTTCTAAATTTTCAGTATAAAGCTTAAGGTAAGTAACTTTGACCCATTAAGAAGCTGTCTACTTCACGTGCACAGCGACGACCTTCATCAATAGCCCAAACAATTAAGCTTTGACCTCGACGTCCATCACCTGCAGCAAAAACACCTTCTTTACTGGTTGCAAACTTATCGTATTCAGCTGCAATGTTAGAGCGGTTATCTTGCTCAAGGCCAAACTGTTCAACTAAACCACCTTCAGGGCCCATAAAGCCCATAGCGATTAGCACGATATCAGCTGGAAGTACTTTCTCACTACCTGCAACTTCTTGTGGGAACATTTGACCTTTGTCATTTGTTTCCCAAGTAATATCAACCGTATGAACCGCTTTAACATTACCTTCGCCGTCACTTTCAATCTTCTTAGTCATTACCAAGTACTGACGAGGATCTTGACCTTGAACTTCAATCGCTTCTTTTTGACCGTAATCAACCAATAAACGTTTTGGCCATTGTGGCCATGGGTTACTATTCTCGTCACGCTCTTCTGGAGGACGTGGCATAATTTCTAATTGAATAGCACTTGCACATTTATGACGTAATGACGTACCAATACAGTCAGTACCAGTATCACCACCACCAATAACCACAACATTTTTGCCTTCTGCATTAATGAACTGGCCATCTTTATGTTCACTATCAAGTAGGCTTTTAGTGTTTGCTTTTAAGAAGTCCATGGCAAAATGAATACCATTAAGCTCACGACCTTCAACAGGTAAGTCACGTGGTACTGTAGCACCTATACATAACACAACTGCATCAAAATCACTTTCAAGCTTTTCAACGCTAACATCTTTACCTACTTCAGTATTAGTAACAAATACAATGCCTTCTTCCGCTAAGATATCAACACGACGTTGTACTAATTCTTTTTGCAGTTTCATGTTCGGAATACCGTACATTAATAAACCACCAATACGATCGGCACGTTCATATACAGTAACCATATGACCCGCTTTATTCAGCTGGGCCGCTGCAGCAAGACCTGCAGGACCAGAACCAATAACAGCAACATTTTTACCTGTGCGTGCTGATGGCGGTTGCGCTACAACCCAACCTTCTTTAAAGGCATGATCGATGATTGTTTTTTCATGTAACTTAATCGTTACGGGATCAGCATTGATACCTAGTACACAAGCTCCTTCACAAGGTGCAGGACATACACGTCCAGTAAACTCAGGGAAGTTGTTGGTTTTATGCAGTAATTCTATTGCATCTTTCCAACGGCCTCGGTAAACCAAGTCATTCCATTCAGGAATAACATTATTTACCGGACAACCAGCAACAGCAGGAGCAAACTCTGACTTTGCTGATTGACAAAATGGTACACCACAATCCATACATCGAGAGGCTTGTTTCTCAATGTCTTTTAATGGCATTTTTTCTGAGACTTCAAGCCAGTCAATCTGTCTCTTATACACATCTCCGAGCCCACGAGACGTAGAGGAATCTCGTA
>CAJXUT010000040.1 GCA_913061365.1 uncultured Colwellia sp. | reverse complement strand
AGATGTGTATAAGAGACAGCTTTCATCATGAATTGCTCTGGCAAAAGCTTCTTTACCGGTACCCGTTTCACCCAATATCAAAATCGGAATGCTTTTATTTAGTACTTTACGCACACAACGAATACCATTTTGAATAACCGGTTCTTGTCCGCCAAGGTCTTCCATTGATGGATGCATTGATCTATTTACATGAGGGACATTTACTTTCTTAAACAAAGGCTTGGCAACAAAACCTTTAGGAGCAGATAAATTTACTTTAACTACCTCATGATTTTGCTTACATCTTAGTAAAACTGAGCTTCCTGCAGAATGCAAATCGTTTACTGACGCTTCAAACAACTGGTTAACAGGCACCTCCGTGAAGCTTTTTTCTGATTGTAACTGATAGGCCTTTGCTGCCGTACTATTCGCTGCAACCACTTGACCTTGTTTGTTTATAGCCAACAAACCATTTTGTTTAAAATCACTACCTTCATCTGAATTATCGAAAGACAAGATAAGTGCGCTGTCATGTGCTTGGCGAAAATAGTGGTTCTCCCGCTCTAGCAATGAGCTGATTTTTTGAATGTTCGCCCGTTGAAGGTGAACGTCACCCATTTTAGTGGCAATTTGGAATAAAAGACGAGATGCCGCTTTTACTTTATCCTCTGAAACAATTGGCACTCTTTTCACTGCCTCAAAATACTGCTCGGGGTCAATTCCTAATTCTTTGGCATAACGCTTAAATAACCATTCATCAGGTGGTGAAGTCAACACCTGTCCACCTAAGACAGAGCCTACTTGTTGACCACTAACCATGATAGGAGCAGCCATATCGACTAAACCTGCATGACATTTATAGACTAAGGGTTTACCGGATTTCCAGGATTTACGGCCTGCTTTAAGGTCGCAGTCATTACAACGCTCAAGACCTAATTCGCTTTGACGTGTATACATTGTACAAAAATCGGTAAAGTGACTACCAGAGGTTACTGGTTTTTCATTATCTACTGTGAGTGTTGCCATGCCAGATAATTCCGAGAAATTATCCTGTAAACTTTGCCAAAACTTAAGATCGAGGATTTTATTTAGTTCAGCTTTCATTTTATACTCATTTTTATATGGTTTTATTGGCGGGATAGCCTTAGTCCTTAAGATGAGATTCGTTTACCTAACTAATAGATTATACAATTTAAAAGTATCTAACCCGATACATCATACTACACCAAACAATAATAATTTCAAATTCAGTGATTGGAATAGACTTAATAGGGAATGTAATTCATTGAACACAAAAAAGCAGGCTAATATAATTAGTCTGCTTTTCGATAAGTTCCAAAAGGTTTATAAATTCACCATTCTCTTTTTTTACTATAGATGATTAAAAAGAGATAGAAGCGCCAACGTGTAATGCCCTAGGTTGACCACCAAAGAAACGGTAAGAGCCAAAAGCATAATCAGCTCTACTTGCATATTTTTCATCGGTAAGGTTTTCTATGCGCGCAAATAAGCGTGTATTATTGTTTAGCGCCATTGAGCCTCTAAGTTGTAATAATTCATGACCAGAATAGTCGTGCTCGTTGGCGGGATCTGAATAATACTTGCCCATATGCAACCATTCTAGTTCAAGTTCACTGTTATCTGTAGGCTTCCAAGCCAGACGAACATTAGCAAGCTGTTCTGGTGCAGTGTCAACTTTATTCCCTTTAATAACACCGCTGCTAGCACGGTCAAATTCATACTCATGCTGGCCATAACTATAATTAACCGCGAGACTAAATTGCTCAGTTAAATCATAGTTAATGCTCAATTCAAGTCCTTTATGGGAAGTCTCACCGTCAGTAACATTTAAGCCTTTGGCATCACGAAAAAAGAAGTTGTCTTTATTCATGCTGTAAACGACAAGTTCATACGTTAACGTATTGCTTATTCCACGCAAACCAAGCTCTACGCTATCAAGACGCTCTGATTCAATCTCTCCGACCAGTTGTTGCTTTTGTAGTCTATACATATCAGTGGTTTGTGGCGCCCTAAAACCTTGGGACCAACTGCCAAAAAATGCAGTATTATTATTCAGTCGATAATTAAAACCTAACTTAGTGCTGGTATTATCAAAGCTATCATTACTGTCTTCAGGACGTTTAAATAGGCACTCAGTTGGCTCATCATTACTATTTACGCAAGCGCTACCATCCGCTTTAGTAGTGCCATCAGCGATTAAGTTATCATATCGGTATTGAGTCGAATCAAAGCGTACACTACTGGTAAATTTAAGTTGTTCAGTTAACTGCCAATCTGCCTGAATATAGGGAGCAATCATTGATGCATCTACTTTATAGTCGTAATGCAACCCCTGTTGACGCGCTTTACCAAAGCTATAGCTATCTGATTTTTGTTGGGTTTGAGTCAACTCCCCTTCTGTCCACTCAAAATCAATTCCCATCACTAAAGCAAGATCCTGATCTACCTGAAAATTATAGCGATTAATCATACCAACACTGAAGTGACTATTTTCTTCAATTGCTTTTGATGGAAGATAATGCTGACGAAACTCCATTTGATTGAATCGAAAATATGGCGTTATGGTGAAGCTATTCTCTGCGCTCAATTCACGTTGCCAACTAGTGGCTATTCGAACGGACGACCATTCACGATAGGCATCACTATCACAGTTTTTCTCCATGGCATTGCGATCTTCATAAAGGTTTTCTGCTGTATAAGTTGAGCTATAGCAATCAGAGCCATTATCGCCAGAAGATATAAACCCTGCTGTATTTTGGTCCAGAACAAAGCCAGAAATTATCGTCTTAAACTGATCATTTCCGCTAACATAATCGTGACGAAGCCCCAGTTTTAATGAAGTAAAATCGCTATTATCACGGTAACCACCATCATCAATCGCTTGAATATTACCACTAACACCTTGATTATCTGATTCATTGCCTACCGTACCTTGTATTTGGTACCTGTCATTTGGTCCCGCAATGAACGTTACATCACCGCCATTGTATGGCGCTTTTGTTAAAACATTAACAACACCATGAACCGCATTTGAACCATAAACCGCACTGGCAGGACCGCGAATAATTTCTACTTCTTTTGCCTGAGCAAGGTTTAACTCTGATAAAGCATTGTTATTAGCAAAGCCTGCGGATCGGGTGGCAATTCCCTCTTCAAGAAATAAAAAAGCGCCCGCAGCACCAGGGCCAGTTAAAACAGGTGAACGTAAGGAAGGCAACGATTCCATACCATTATTGGTTTGTACATGTACACCTGTTGCTCTGTTTAAAATATCACTTGGATGTACAGAGCTAACTGAGGCAATATCGTCACTTAATATACGATCGATATTACCTGCTAAAGGGAGAACTCCAGATTGTTGAAGCGTACCAGTCACAACGATAACTTCTGTCACAGTATCATTACTATTTGATTTAACTATCTCGGTTTTGTCAGTTGCCGCGAGCACAGAACAACTGACCATTGAAAAACAAGCCATAGTAATAGCTGAAATGGGAAATCGTTGTAACATATCATTCATATCCTTTTTAGGCTTCTTTGGTCATATAGGTGGCACCTACGACTGAAATCTTACCAAATAAACCACCGAAAATAACAGATAAAGAAATTAACAATAATGGATTTTCAAAATTAATATTGGTTAACGTAGCTAGAGACATTCTTTCATTAGTTTGTAGAAGATAGGCAAACGTTGCTGCGTAAGATAAAACAGAAGCGGGAACAGCCCCGAAAATTTGGAAATTTGAAGCAAAAACAACCGTAAAAGCCGTTATACCAACAACAATTGCACTCCAAAGCGGCATGCCTAATGTATCAGCTAAAGGAACAGTTAATACGATAAAGGCGGCAATCCAACCAATTATAACGCCAAAAACACCGCAAACTACTGTACTTTTTAAGGCATGGTTATCGCCACCAAGTGCAGCAAAACCAGCCCAGGCAATAAAAACAGCCCAAATCAAAATGTAACCCGATAGAGGACCAAAGGCAATCCAAGTTGCCAATGCGCCAACTAGGGCAATACTTAACGATGTTGCAGTTATTTCGTTCATAAAAATCTCTTTTAATTGAAGTTAAGTGAGCCCCTTGAAATATAGCGATACATTACAAGGGGAAAAACTTTTAAGTTATATTCTAAAAAGAAACAGACAGTTCAGCTAACAAACCATCCCATTCAGCTTCACCAGTACCATCGGTAGATTGACCACCAGATAATGCTTCTTCTGTTTGTTTAACATATTCTATTTTTAACAATACTTTGTCTTCAATCCAGTAACCTAAACCTAGTTGAATACGATCTAAGCTATCATTTCCAGAAATGCCTTCTGACTCATTAGTAGATTGAGAATAACGAGCGGCAACATATAACTCTTTATTAATATCATACTTAGCTTTTACGCTCATAAAATTAACTTCAGACTCTTTATCTGTGAAGTTTGTACTTACTGGTCGGTATCCTGCTACACCACTATCAGCCCAACTATAATCATCTTGAGCTTGACCATAATAAGCATGTAGTTTGAAATTATCTGTTTTATATTGAGCATCTATCTGCCAAATAGTCGCACTAATACCTGGGACAATTGCAAAGTGACTACCACGCCCTGGTGTTCCTGATACACCATCAGAATCGCTACCAAATTGATAGTTATCAGCATCACCAACACCAATAAGTGAACCAATTCCTGCGCCACCTGGATCAGAACACGTACCACTTGCGCAATCTAAATCAGCATTAGTAACAAATAAGCCAGCACCTAATGAGAAGCCATTACCAAGCCCAACGGTACCGCGTAAACCAAAGTTATAACCAGAATCTTTAGAAAGATCAGTTCCAAAACTAGGCTTACTAACTACAGCATCCCAAGTGTAATTGTCAGATGAACCGTACAGCCAAAGACCTTCTTCTGCGGTGATCATATCAACTGGGCTGTTACCAATTAGTGGGTTACTTTGAACAACAGCACCATCTGAATACTCAATAAAGTTTTGAGTAGTAGAAATAACATTACCGACTCTAAGGCCTAAACCATCTTTTTGAAATTGAATCCAAGCTAAATCTTGTGCAATATTAAAGTTACCAAAATCATTTGGCTCTTCAGCTAATTCTGCAAATACTGAAATTGTATCTGTTATTTGTGCATTAAAATGCAATGCAAAACGTAAACGATGAAAGCCGCTTTCCCCCTCTGTTGCTACTAAAGGTCTTGCAGCACCATCAACTTCTATAGCTGTTTGCCAAGATTGCATTGCAGCACCATTAATCTTAAGTTTACCATCCATAAACTCTACAGCTTGAGTTGCAGTTGCCGTCATACCCAGTGCTAATACAGCCGCCACATTAGCGGCAATAATTGTTTTTTTCATTTTGTTTCCCCATTAGTGTTTGTTTTTTGATACTGGGTTTATCTATCGCAATGCTTGTGCCAAATAAGAAATCAAAACCTAAATTAATAAAAAAAACATTCAACAAATTGATTTAAATGGAATAATTTAATTTATCGAATTACTTACTATTAAAAGTACTAACTATGAAACTAAGGTTACATTAGGACAGCTGTAGCAATTTTTGTGCGAATTGCTACAGCTGTCTATGTTTTGCAAGATAGAAATAGGACATACTTATGAAAAATGGATCAATTGATTTATTCGATTGGTATTGCAATAATTACTGGGCTTGAACAGTGCAATCAAATGAAGCTGTTCACAGGAAATAAGGCTTGTTACTAAAAACTAAAATGCTAAATTTAAGTAATGAGTAAATAAAAGTTTTAGAGTAGTTAGAAAAATAGCTATAGTCAGAAAATCAATGAGGAATATGTCTTATTTCTAGTTTATGTATGGCGTTAATATTATAACTTATATGGTCTGCCTTTAGTGGTCTGGCATTAGCCAGATCCACTGCTAGCAAATTTTAGTTTTCCGCTGTTACGGGATCAATCATCTTCCGTACTTCAGTTACTTTAGTCGCAGGAAATCCGCTCCGCTCCGCGTGCTCCTCAATGAGTGTGACATTATCAGCTAAGTAAATACAAAAAGTCTTATCGCCAGCCACGTAAGAATGTTCCCATTGAATTTTCTTCTGCTCTGCCTGCATTGCGTTTAGCACGCTATTAGATTTCTGCGCAGCTCCACGTAGATCTTCACGCTCAGCGGAACCTATTTCTGGAATATCTCGTTCAATTACATATCTTGGCATAGTATTTTCCCGTTTGTTGTGATTTAGAATATTGTCTAATGCGTTAATAAAGTACTAATCAGTTGATTTGGTTTTGTTTTTTACCGAAAGAGAAAACTGATAACCTTCTGGACTTTTACCTACCAAATAAACTAATGATTCTTCCCTCTGTGGGTTATCAAATTCGATACGAAATAAATTTTCAACAGAAAGGTTTGATTTAAAGTTTTTATCACCAACAGAGAAGTCATCGAAAAAATCATCATCGACCGCTTCAAATTCCGTTTTTATAATTTTTTTCCCTAGACTGTTACGTGTGTAAACCTTAACCATTTTTTTCTTGTAACCGCTAATTCCAGTCCAATCAATTAAGTTGTAAATGTCATCAACATTTTTCTTTTGATAGGCGCTAAGGTAACGTTGTTCTAACTCCGCCATTGTTTGAGGCAAATTACTCGCCAATATACTCGTACTAAAAAGACATAAAAGACTTGCTGTTAATAATTTCATAATGATACTCCAAGGTTGTATTTACGGTTGTTTTAGACATTGTTATTAATATACGAATAACAACGGTCAACGAATTTAACTAAGATTCCACATATACATGACAGGAAATATTTATAATAAGACACTGATTATTAGACACTTATTAAGACTAAAAAACATCGTTAGGTTGAATTATGTTAAATTTTTTCATTTTTCGATAAATAGTTGAACGACAGATACCTAATTCTTCTGCGACACTGGTAATATTCCATTTATGCTTGCGTAATGAATTGAGCAATAGGTTAGCCCCTTGATCATTACTATCGGGAGTAATTTTGAGTTGATTGTCATCAACCGCTGGGATTTTATTTATACAAGGTTTGCTATCAATTATTTCTGCCGGTAAATCATGAACCGTAATAGTAATGCCCTCCTTTAAAGCCAGAGCATATTTAAGCACGTTTTGAAGTTGTCGGATGTTACCTGGCCACGGGTAGTCTACTAACAACTGATAGGCCTGTGGCTCAAATTGAATATCATCCATAGAGGTATTTTCTACTTTTAATACTGATGCGATAACGTCATCCTTATCACTCCTTTCTCTAAGCGATGGTAATTTCAGAGACATGCCATTTAGCCGATAATAGAAGTCTTCTCTAAATTCTTTATTTTTTATCTGTTCTATTAAGTTTTGGTGAGTCGCCGAAATAACTTTAACATCCAATATTTCAGGTACTTCTGCACCTAAAGGTAAAACCTCTTTTTCAGCAAGAGTACGTAGTAATCTAGTTTGTAATTGAATCGGCATATCACCAATTTCATCAAGAAATATAGTGCCTCCATTTGCTTGGCTCAATTTACCTTTCATACCATTTTTGCGAGCTCCAGTGAAAGTACCACTTTGATAACCAAATAATTCACTTTCTATCAATGATTCTGGAATCGCTGCACAATTAAGCGCTATAAAGGGTCCATTAGCACGATCACTTTCATCATGAATTGCTCTGGCAAAAGCTTCCTTGCCAGTACCAGTTTCTCCCTGAAGAAGAATTGGAATATCTTGGTTTATAATTTTTCGAATGCGAGTAATACTAGCGACTACGTTTTGATCTTTACCTTTAAGCTGATCAAGTGAAGGATGGCCATGATGAACTTTATTTATTTTATTTTTACTGTTAACTGGTACATTGATTTTACTTAGTAATCCTATTGGAATGTTAAACTTTAACGTAAATTGTTCATCACTATTGCCCATGGTAATTGATGAGTCGATTAATCCTCCTTGCGTACGGTTTTGTAAGTCTTCAATAGATAACGCTAATAGTGATTCTATTTTCTTACCAATTAAATCCCCCATAATTGTTATTGCATACTGGGAGAATGAGTTTCTATTCGCACCAATAATATTCCCATTTTCACTCAACGCAATTAAACACTCTTGACCTTCTTCTCCGAAGTTATTCATCGGTTTAATAGCGATAATAATGTTGTTGCGATGAAAATGGTGAAAATGGCTATTTTCAATCATTCTTGCGTACATAGTGACTAGTTTTAGTGTCAGAAACTGTGTTTCTTTTCCACCATTAGCAACCAGGCATGAAGCATTTAGGCATCCCATAAAATTACCTAATGAGTCGAAGATGGGTGCGGTAGAGCAACTAAGGTTGCCACTGTTGGAGTTATAGTGCTCTTGCCCATGTATAATTAAGGGAGTTTTTTCTACTAATGTCGTCCCTATTGCATTAGTACCCGCTAGCTTTTCACTCCAACAAGAACCTAGAACAAACCCATTAGCTTTAAATAGTTCAGTTTCTGCGTAAGGTAATCGCTTCGCTACAGTTACTCCCTGGCTATCGGCGAGTAATACCGCCAATCCTGCCTGATTTAACGCATTACCAAAACTATTAACACCATCGGTTGCTATTTTGAAATAATCACCCATCAGTTGCTGATGATTTTTTAATTCTTGTGAGGTAAGCACCACGCTCTCACTATCGGCATTATGGTCAAGTTGATAATCGTTAAGGCATCGATCCCATGATTCTACAATCATTGCTTCAGGCTTAATGGTCCTTCGTTGAAAGTCACCAGTGATATAAGCCACTACATCTTCTGTTTTTTTATTCGACGGATATTGAGTTATCATTATTATTTTCCTGAATAAGGGCTCTCGAAAGTTAATCAAAACTGTAAGTATAAAAGTCATACAGAGTCACTTATGCATACAATGATCAAAGTGGTTATCTAGCCATGTTAACTTTCTTGAAAATCAGCCGTTTTAAATGCTTAAGTAGTAAAAGCAAATACTGAGCCAAATATAAATTTAATGAAATGAATTTACCTTTATTATCTAGGATAGCTTATAAAACACTATAGTTCCTTTTTCCAATATCACCGTTTAAGCATCTTATCTTTCCGCAACACTTATCGCTTCTTATGCGACACATGTATCGATTTTGTGACACATGTAGCGTTTAGGTAAAACTTATATAATTCATTACTTATTCTTTTAAACCTCTATAGAGGCAAAGCTGGGTTCCAAAGGGTAGTTCAGCTGGATGTACTACACTGATATTACGCTCTTTCTGATCCTTATTAAGCTCAGCTATTTGATTTACGACAAACTCCATACTGTCCATTAATTTGTGGGTATTTAAAATAACGATAGTACTTTCGCCATCATCTGTTTGATTTAAGTGCTGGTGTAGATCATAGTCGAATATAAGTGAGCCACTTTCACTATTAGCCATTAACGCGTGAAATATCCGTACTTGAGACTCATTGATATCAGAAGATAACTCTATCGATGCTGCGGGCCAGTTCAATTCCTCTAACAAACCCCAATTGTGGATATACACCTTATCATTCATATTATTACGGTATCGATACAGTGCCGTCCACTGTGGAAACTGTTCTAGTGAATCAATGATAGAAAATGACACTGAAGAACGCTGTAAAATACTTTGAAATTTTCCCATATTAACTCCATTATTTATGGAAGGCATGTAGCCAATATAATCGGCATTAAAAAGAGTCTCTTTCTCTTCAATGCCTCATTATCTAAATAAAATATCGAAATAAAATCGTTATTTACTTAAGCTTGAATGTAAACAACATGGGTATGTGAATATTCATATAAGCCATGTTTACCGTCAGCTCCACCAATGCCCGATTTACGTGTTCCAGCATGAAATCCTTGCATTGCTTCAAAGTTTTCTCGGTTAATATATGTTTCGCCAAAACTAAGCTGATTAGCTGCTTGCATTGCTTTACTGATATCACGTGTATATAAAGACGACGTTAAACCATAATCACTGGCATTAGCCAATGCAATTGCTTCAGGTAAATCTTGAACAATTTGAATAGGTAATACCGGCCCAAAGATTTCTTTATTCATGATTTCCATATCACTACTACAATTAGCTAAAACAGTCGGTTTGTAGTGATAACCCGCGCCTAAATCAGCAATTTCACCACCAGTAATAAGCTCAGCACCTTGGCTTTTCGCTGTTTCTACCATTTTTGCAACTTTATCAAGACCTATTTGATTAACAAGAGGTCCCATATCAAGGTATGCTTCCAGTAAAGGGTCGCCATAAGTAACCTTTTCCATTGATAGCTTTAATTTACTGGTAAATTCATCAGCAACATTCGCTTGAACATATACACGTTCTGCACAGTTACAAACTTGCCCTGTATTGATAACACGTGAAGAAGTAATCGCTTGAACAGCTAAATCGATATCAGCATCATCAAGAACAATAGCAGGTGCCTTGCCACCAAGCTCTAAATTAACTTTGGTTATATTTTTTGCCGCTGTTGCCATTATTCGACTACCTGTTTCAACGCTGCCAGTAAAACTAATCATATTGACACGCTTATCACTAGTTAGTTGCTGACCTACACTGCCAACACCACCGACAACATTAAATACACCAGCAGGTAAACCAGATTCAGCAACAATTTTTGCGAACTCATAACAGTTATTTGGTGTTTCTTCACTAGGCTTAACAACAATGGTATTACCCATAATTAAGGCTGGTGCCATTTTTCTAGCAATCAAGAAAAATGGAAAATTCCATGGTAGAATTCCAGCCACTACACCTAAAGGTTTACGGAATAAAAATATGTTTTCACCTGCGCGATCACTGGTGATTACTTCACCTTCAATGCGCCTTGCCCACTCAGCCATATAATCGAGATAATCAGCAGTAAAATTTACTTCAACTTCAGCTAAGGAAAGTACTTTACCCTGCTCTTTTGTAATACATAATGCTAACTCATAGGCATTTTTACGAATACCTTCGGCAATTTTACGTAAATAACCAGCACGCTCAATAGCCGGTTTTAGGCTCCATGCTATTTGTGCATCTTTCGCACAGTTAAGCGCATTATCAACATCTTGTTCGCTCGATTGCGGTGTAGTCGATAACAACACTTGACTTGCGGGGTTGTAGTTTTCTACTTCATCCCCTGATAAATCAGTAAACTGACCATTAATAAAATTTTGATAACGAGTAATGGGCTCAGACATTGTCAGGCTCCTATGATATTTTATAAACTTCGGGATTGTCTGCTGATTGCGAGGCAACCAGCAGAACTTTGATTTACATTTACTATTTTCTGTATTTATTTAATCTTACTTTTTAATGCAAATACATTAATAACGCCGCCTTGTGGTACAACTGTTTTATGATCCATTATCGAATCAAAAGCACCTTGCATACGTTGTGCATCAACACCCCAACCAGACTGAACTGCAATGTATTGAATACCATTAACTTTAAAGCTTGAAGGTACAGCAGTAACACCTGAACTCAATGTTTGTTCCCATACTTTCTTACCAGTTCGTGCATCAAGAGCACGGAACTTACGATCATTAGAGCCACCTGAAAATAATAAGTCACCACCAGTTGTTAATAGCGGGCCCCAGTTCATTTCTTTGATATTATATGTCCAAACTTTTTCATTTTTGTTTAAATCCCAAGCTTGAATTTCACCAATATGATCAGCAGCACCATCAGCTAAACGAACGTTTGTTAAGATTTCTGAAATTGGAACACCAATATACAGTTCACCAGGCTTACGTTTACCAAGTTTTACACCACCCATTTCTGAACATAAGTTTTCAGTAGCAGGAATGTAGAATAATCCAGTTTTAGGGCTATAAGACTCTGGTGGCCAATCTTTACCACCCCATAGCGATGGACAGAAAGTCACTTTTTTACCAATACCTGGAGTATGTTTAGGATTGTAAGTTGGGCGACCAGTTTTCTTATCTACGCTAGTAAATACGTTTTGATTAACATATGGTTTTGCTTTAACAAAATCGATTTGACCATCAGGTTTTCGTTCAAGTATCCACAGGTAGCCATTTCGGCCGGCATGAACTAAACCTTTAACTTTTTTACCTTCATGCTCAATATCAATGATCAAAGGTGCTGAAACCTCATCCCAATCCCAAGCATCATTATGATGATACTGGTGGTAACCCACCATTTTTCCTGTTTTAACATCTAATGCAATAACTGAGTTTGCATATAAGTTATCACCTGGACGAGCATCTGGCATCCATGGACCACCATTACCTGTACCATAAAAAGCAATACCTAAATCTGCATCATAGCTACCTGCAATCCATACAGAGCCACCACCCGTCTTCCAAGTATCTCCTTCCCATGTTTTATGACCTGGGTCACCTGGGCCAGCGATAGTATGCGTTTTCCATGCAATTTTACCGGTTTCTGCATCAACAGCTGTAATATGGCCTCGAATACCATATTCACCACCTGAAACACCTACCATGACTTTACCTTCAGCAATTAAAGGAGAAATGGTCATGTAATAACCGTCTTCCCAGTCATCAACACAAGTTTCCCATGCAACTTTACCTGTTTTAGCCTCAAGTGCTACTAAACATGCATCAGTTGCAGCAACATAAACTTTATCGCCATATAAACCTACACCACGGTTAGTTGGATGAAGCTGAAATAACTCTTCAGGAATTTCCTTTTTAAAGCTCCACAACTCTTGACCAGTAGCAGCATCAAGTGCAATGACTTTATTGTTTGGCGTTGAAACAAACATCACACCATCATTCACGATAGGAGGTGATTGATGCCCTTCTAATTCTCCAGTTGCATAAGACCATGCAGGTACTAAGTCATCAATGTTGTCAGTATTTATTTGGTCTAAGGAGCTATAGCCCCAACTTTCATAATTACCACGCCACTGTAACCAGTTTTCAGCTTCAGGATTTTTCAATCGTTCATCTGTCACTGGGTTGTAGTTATCTAGTACACTGCCGGCCATTGCCATTGCAGGTACCATAGCTGCTGCAAACAGCAAGCTTAAGTTCATCTTTTTCTTCATGTTGTAACTCCTATCGGGTGTTTAAAAGTTTATTCTTCTTTGCGGGTACTTTTTAATTTGTATAATTTATTTTGGTCCAGGTTTTCTGGTAAATTTTTTGCGAACGATTAATTGATCACCAACTTGTTCAAGCGGTAACATCGCTAGTTTTCTTTGTGCTGGGCCATTAGTAACAGCGCCTGCTTTGTGTGGATCGAAACGAGATAGATGACAAAAACAAAAAAACTCTTTTGAGTCTTTTAAATAAGAATTTACATCACAGCCTTGGTGGGTACATATTGCTGAATAGGCAACAACGCCGTTAACAGAATTAGATAAAGTGTCTTCATCCAGTTCTTTGGGGTTTAGTTTCATGACCATCACTTTATTAAAGCGAGAGCCGTTACGAACGACCTTAGAGTTACTGTCTTGTGGGAAAGCCATAATTTGCTCTTCTCCAAGAACTAATTCACTAACAAGTATTGGCTTTATGCCCTCATCAACATTGTCATGAACTAAATAATCACCTACCTGAGGGCGCGTTTTCTCAGGTGATTTAGGTTTTGCTACTGCCTTGTTAGCCGTGATGTCAACGGCAGCAATGGATAAACCAGCACAAGCTTTAAAAAAATTTCTTCTTTGCATTTCTTTTCTACTCCACTATTGCTTAATAACCGCATTGTTTAAGTTAATGTTGCGATTGTTAATTCAAGATATAGGTTAAAGGGCAAAGGCTGTGCCAAAAAATAAAAACTCAAATACACCCAAGCAGAAAACAAAGTTAAACAATTGATATGTATAAGTTTAAAAGAAAAATTCAACTCTTAGCATTGATTATTCATTCCTTTTTTTTCTTAGTGGAATCAAGTTAAAAAGAAACAGCTGTAGCACTGCAGTTGTAGCAATTAGATGAAGACGAACAAGGTTAGAAAACAGCTTTACAACTTAAAAACAGGGGCCTATTCAGAATTAATTTTCTAGTCAGCATAGAAGAATTGGCATTAAAAGCTCAGTAAGTGAAGCTTTGAACTTAATATTTTGGTACTAAAAAGGGTTTTAATAAAATGATTAAAGCTAACGGCATAGTAATTGCTGTAATGGATATATAGCTTCGCTAACAACATATTTTATTAGGAGAGCTCTATGTTAAAAAAACAAAGACTTTATATTTCAGCACTACTAATTAGTTCGACCTTTTGTGCTAATGCCACCACAAACCAATCGAATGAAATTAAGTTAAGTTTTATTGGTGATTCTGAGAGTCAGGCTTTTCTGGGTGTACAACAAGGAATAGATGAAGCCAATGCTCAAGGAAGATTTCTTGGACAAGTTTATTCCTTAACTGCAACACCTAGTTCTAGCATCGCGATATTTGCAGCTATGGATGCCAAGAAAATTAGTCAGTTAAGTAAGGTATATCCTAATAAAGTGATTTTCAACTTAACTGAAGAAGACGATTATTTAAGATCTTATTGTTTTACTAATGTACTTCACACAATCCCTAGTCAAGCAATGAAAGACGATGCACAAAAACAATGGCAGAAGAAAAAACCTAGCAGTACTGCGAATGTACAAACATGGCATCACACTTTTAAAAAATATGCTGCAGGTCAGCTTAATATCCGGTTTACTCAGTCGACTGATCAAAAAATGACGAATACCGCCTGGGCAGGATGGGCTGCGGTCAAGCTGCTATCTGATTCACTCGCTAGAAACAAATTTACTGATACGGCTAATTTACTAAAGTTCTTCAAGACAGAACTCGCTTTTGATGGTCAAAAAGGTATGTCTCTTAACTTTCGCGATACGGGTCAGTTAAGACAACCTCTTCTGTTAGTCGATAATGGAAACATTGTTGGAGAAGCCCCTGTTCGAGGTGTTGTCAATACAACCAACCTTGATAGTTTGGGCCTATCTCATTGCCCTAAATAATACTTACTTTATGATTAATGGAGCTTAATATGAAATTAACTAGCACCGCTGTCCTGTTGGCAGCACTGTTCACCCAATCAGTACTTGCCCAATCTACCGGACGTGTATTTGTTACAAATGAAAGAAGTAACACGGTCAGTGTTCTCAATGGTACAACGCATCAAGTTGAAGCGACAATAAGTATTGGAAAACGACCTCGAGGTATCGGTATTTCTCCTGATGGTAGTGAAGTTTACGTTGCGATAAGCCAAGAAAATAAAATAGCCGTTTTCGATCCCAAATCATTAAAGATATTACGAAAATTTGATGCTGGAGATGATCCTGAAGCTTTCGCTGTGCATCCCAATGGTAATGTTTACATTTCAAATGAAGACAGCGCAAAAGCCACGGTAATAAATCCAAAGAATGGCGACGTTGTTGCCGAAATTTCTGTCGGTTTAGAGCCAGAAGGCGTTGCTATCTCTCCTGATGGTACAAGGGTTATTATTACAAGTGAATCAACGAATATGCTTCATGTAATCGCGGTACCAGAACATAAAATTGTTTCAAATATTTTGGTAGGGGCTCGACCACGCGCAGCGACATTCACTAATGACGGTAAGTTTTCCTACGCAACTGCAGAAATAGGCGGTGAAGTAATTAAAGTTGATATGGTAACCGGAAAGATTGTTCAACATATTTCCTTAGGAGACGATAAAGCAAAACCTAAAGATGTTCTCCTGAGTAGGGATGGAAAGCACTTATATGTTGCCGGTGGTCGGCTTAACCAAGTAATAATACTTGATAGCGATTCTTTAGCGCTGATTCAAGGTATTCCTGTTGGTAAGCGCGTATGGGGTCTGGCAATGTCTAAAGATGGTGAGCGACTTTATAGTTCTAATGGAGTTAGTTCAGATGTATCAATCATTAATACTATAACTAATACAGTCATTGCAACAACTAAAGTGGGCAAGTTTCCTTGGGGAATTGTTATTGATGATTAATAAAAATTAGAGTAAATAATTAAGTGGCTTCGAAATTATCGCAGCCACTCTTTGGAATATATACCCGTTCCACTTGAAGATGCATGATACAGCTGGAATTAGAAACGTATAATACTTAAAACTGGTAGCTTAACGTTATTGCAAATGAGCGAGGTTTTGCTGGTCCTACAAATTCTACCGAATCAACTTCAGGATAGATATCTTCTAAGACTTCCTCAGATTCACCATACGTACCAAACGTATAGTATTGCTTATCAAGCAGGTTATTTATACGAACAGAAAGCTCTAAGTTAGGAGTAATTCCATAATTTGCATACAAATTAACAATTGAATGCCCTTTTATTTGACTGTTTTCATTCGCCTCATCACCACGATAATATTGAGATGAACTATATAGAAATTCCCCTCCAATATTAATATCTTCCGTTAAGTCTCGCTCTATCAATATTTTTACTTGATGTTTTGGCTGGCCCGGAATGGTATCACCCGAGTTGACTTGTCGATTTGCTCCTTGTGGATTAGCTGGGCTAAATGAAACATAGGGGGACTCAAATGTTGCATCAAGAAAATTATAGTTAGCACTTAAACGGTAATCATCGATACGAAATAGTGAGGAAAACTCAAAACCCTGACGTTTTGTTTTATCAATATTGACAAAATATCCTTGAGATGGCTTATTTCCGGCCTGTTGAAAGATAATATCATTTTCACTGATGCTCGAATAAAGAGTGAATGAGTATTGTTGATTAGGTTTGTTGTAAATAGCACCCACTTCTGTGGTTGTTACAATAACCTGGTCTAAAGGCGGATCGGATACAAAACCATTAGGTAATTTACAAGGATCTTCTTCATCTGCACAACTTAATTCTGCTGGACTTGGCGTACGTGATGACTGACTATAACTCGCTTTTAAGGTCAAATTATCTAAGCCGCTATAACTCAGACCTAAAGCGGGATTAAAGTGATGATAATTATGTACCCCATCTAGTGAGCCGGGACCTGAGTCAATAAGGTCATTCATTTGAATCTGAGATTTATTATATCTGGCAGCAAGATTGAGCGATAAGTCGTTATGTAATTCAATCGAGTTAGCAAGGTATAAATAGTAGTATGATATATTGGTTTTTAGTCTGACCATAGATTCAGAATCATACAAGCCTACACCGCTTACTGAACGATCGTCATCAATAGTATCATTATGAAGAATAGCAAATTCACTGTCACTAGCAAAATCAATGCTGGCTTTATCTGCTCCAATGCCGAGTATCAGTTCGTTATCACCAAAAGTAAATGAGTCACTTCGTGCTAATTGAGTCGTAAAGCCATAACTACTATTGTCTGTTTTCCCTGTATTACGGGTACCATCAACCTCTTCAGCATCAATAGTAGAAAGATCAGAGAAACCAATAGTTTCATCATATCCGACAAAGATCACTGCTTCTAATTCTTCATCATCAAACATATCTTCAACGTTATCATCTTCATTCTCGTCATCGTCGTCACCTTCACATAAAGTAATACCACCGTTAAACATGCAAGGTAGATAATCACTATCGTCTCCATTAATACTGGCTATTTTATTCTGGCGATAGTACATGTTGCCATTTAAAGAATAGTTGTTTGATAAGTTTGTCTGAAAGTTTAATCCAATCATGCCTAACTGTGTTTTAGTTTGATCAGGCTGAGTATAAATTGCCGTCGATGATTGCTCTGACAGTAACTCAATAGGTACAGCGCCATTACCAACCATTTTATTGTCATTAGCAGCGATGAATAAATCTGTAATTAAATTTGGCGACCGATAACTAAGGTTTACTAATAATTGCTTAATATCACTGGGTGAACCATCACGCCAGCCATCTTCTTGATAGCGGTTAGCATTAATATAATATGCCCATTGTTCATTACTACCACCAAGTTGAACATTGACTTGTTTTTGACCAAAACTTCCCATCTGTATTGATACTTCATTATGCTCAATGTCAAAACCATTTTTTGATGTTAATGATAAAGCACCTCCTAAGGTATTCTGACCAAAAATGGGATTTGAACCTGAAAAAAGTGTCACATTTTCAATTGATGATAATGAAAGCAGATCCCAATTAACGGTATCGCCAAAAGGCTCGTTAAACCTGACTCCATTAAGGTAAACACTCAGCCCTTGCGGTAATCCTAATAATGGCGATGCAGTAAACCCTCGATATTGAACATCAGGTTGAAAAGGATTATTTTGTACATCATTAATATTGAGACTAGCCAAACTGCTATTCATTTGCTCTGTAAGTGACATAGCATTAGATCTATTTATGGTATCGCTATCTATTTGTTGAACTGTACCCAGTAAGTAATATTCATTACCGTGTGGTGAAATAGGTGTTTGGCCGTGAATTGATATTTTTTCAATTTGATTTGTTTCATCTTCTCCATAAGCATTAAAGCCAACAAGTAAAATAAAAACTGCAGTGTTTAGCCGATTCAAAATTTCTCCTAAATATTCATTAACGTAATACTGATTTATTACTGCTTAATACCTTCAAGTGTAAAATATAACTCCACTTCTGCTGATGCTGGACTTAATTTTTTCTTGATATTGAAATCTTTTAGCTTGAATTTTGCTGTTCCCTCAAAGCCAACGCGCTCCCCTCCCCAAGGATCTTTTCCTTCACCCATTTTATGAACTTCAATATTTATCGATTTTGTTATACCACGGAAGGTGAAATCTCCTGTTAGAATGGCCATTCCTGGACTTGTTGGCTTATACCTTTTACTGATGAATGTTGCTTTTGGGTACTGTTTAACATCTAAAAACTTATCATCTCGCAGATGTTTATCACGTAACTTGTGATTAGTGTCGATACTAGCCGTATCGATAACTATCGATATTTCGCTAGCCTGCTCATCAGTATTATCATATTTCAATTTTCCATCAAAAGTATTGAATTGACCGATGATCCAGCTATAACCTAAGTGCTGAATTTTAAATTGAATAAAGGCGTGAGTGCCTTTGATATCTAATTTATATTCAGCTGCGTTTACTTGTGGTAATAGATTAAAAAACACCCCCAAAATAATTACTAGTAAAGCATTTTTAAGCTTCATAATTTTTTTCCTTTTTTGAAATTTCAATATTCGCTCTGCACTATAAGTCTATAGATAAGTTATTTCTTCAAAACAAATACTCGACCCATTTAACTAAGATTGACTTTTCATCTTCCAATCGCAGTATTTTGTTCTTTAGCTTTTGAATTTCATCTTGTTGTGTTTTGAGTAATTGGATAGAAGATACTGTTTCAAAAGATCGGCTTCGTGCTTTTTGTCCTCCTACGCTATGAGATTGCCCCCAATCTTTCATAAAATTATCGTCCGATTTGATATCAACGCTAAGCTCATCAAAAAACATTAAGTCCCTAAAGGGTGCCACTGAGCTTTCTTGTCTTTCACTATTAATCACTTTCATCGCTATACCTTTTAATTATGAAGCTGAATTTTTTGCTTTAGTTATCTATAGCAAGATTCTCTCCAACAAATTAACCCTTAATATACAGTAACTTATAATAAACAGAAAAACTAAAACACTACACCTGTATCATTTTTTATAATATCTACTCTAAATAAAGCACCATATGTACTGCTTTTATCTAACAACGCACTTTAGTAAACGTAACTACAAATGCAGTGGCTAAGTGTGGAGTTTTATTTAATAAGAATTAATTTAATAATCTTTATAAAAGAAAACAGAGCGAGGTAGAGATTGATTTCTATATTGAGATTTAAATTTACAAGTTTTAGGATAAATGTTTATCTAATTAAGATTACTTTAGTCGGAGCAACTGCCGTTAATTAAAATAAACTGTAAGGGCAATAACTATTCACAAAAAATCTATGGCGCTAAGTGCCCCTTACCGAGATAAACTTAACATAAACCAAGTTGATCTAAATTCATCTGTGGATTTTTAATTTCCTATATTTATAAACCCGCACCTTTAGTCTTTACTATTAACTCAACATATAAAGTCGTGAGTAAATCATGACAGCTTGGAATAAAGATAAACGTGTCGGCCAGAAAAAGGCATTTAAACTGGAAGAAATTTGGCGTATTCGAATAAGGTTAGAAATTGAAAATAAACTAGAACAGCTAGCCTTATTTAATTTGGCTATTGATAGTAAACTTAGATCATGTGATTTAATAAGCTTAAAAGTTCGCGATATTTCATCAGCCTCACTAATTCAATCTCGAGCGATGATTGAACAACAAAAAACTCACAAAGAAGTTCAATTTGAAATTACTCC
>CAJXUT010000039.1 GCA_913061365.1 uncultured Colwellia sp. | reverse complement strand
ATCTACACTATCCTCTTCGTCGGCAGCGTCAGATGTGTATAAGAGACAGAATTAATGTTGTTTTCATCAACACCATCAATACCAAATTTATTAACCCAGTAAGCATACTCAATACCAACATAAAGTTTGGTATCTAAGTCTAGCATTGGCGCTAAGTTATATTTTAGTTGCGAAGTGAAATTCATTTGAGTTTTAGTATCACCATTTGCAGTATTATCAACAGCCGTCGCGTAATCCATAAAACCATCGTAATATAGCGGACCTAGTGGCATTCCCCAAACGAGTGTTAATTGTTCACTATTATCACCTTCGCCATTATTACGTATGTAAGCATTTACTTGAAAGTAATCAAAAACACTAATATCTAGATCTACACCTAAGCCAATTAAATAGTTTGTTTCTGGTCCAAACTCTACTGACGGTGCAAAATATACACTTTTAACGAAGCTATCATTATAGTCTTTAATTTTGATACGTGGGCTAAATTCACCGTAAGTTTCAACATCGCCATTAGATGATTTAAGGCGATCAAAAAACATAAAAGTATCACCCCATGTAGTACCACTAGCATATTCTAAAGTAATAACTTCACGATCTTTATCACCTACTTCATAATCACTGCCGTTTAAGTAAGTCACGCTAAAATCTGACCAAACAGTTTTAGCTTGTGCGGTGATGCTTGTTATACAAAGCAAGGTAATAAGTAAGGATTTAAACATGGATTTGTTCTCTTAAATTTTAGAGGGAAGATTTAGGCAGGCATAATAACTATTTTTTGAAATAGATCAATTTTTGTGATGGCTTTATTTGCAAAATAACATAAAATCCACGGCAAATTAGTTCTATGTCAAAAAAGGTTATAAATGTTAGAGAAAATATTTAAATTAACAGAGCACGATACCAATATAAAAACAGAAGTAATGGCCGGATTAACAACATTTTTAACCATGGCTTATATTATTTTTGTTAACCCATCTATCTTAGCTGATGCTGGTATGGATGAAGGTGCTGTTTTTGTTGCTACCTGTTTAGCAGCAGCAATTGGCTGCTTTATTATGGGCTTTATTGCCAACTACCCAATAGCACTTGCACCAGGTATGGGGCTTAATGCCTTTTTCACTTATGGTGTTGTACTCGGTATGGGACATACATGGCAAGCTGCCTTAGGTGCCGTATTCTTGTCAGGTATTATTTTTCTACTGCTTAGTATATTTAAAGTTAGAGAATGGATAATTAATGCGATTCCCCATACGTTAAAGCTTGGTATTGCTACCGGTATCGGGGCATTTCTCGCCATGATAGCTTTAAAAAATTCAGGAATAATCGTTGCCCACCCCGCGACATTTGTTACCTTAGGTAAAATAACCGAGTTTGTACCATTAATGAGTATGCTTGGATTTTTTGTTATTGCGGCATTAACTGCTCGAAAAATGCCAGGCGCTGTAATGATTAGTATTTTAATTATGACAGTAATCGGCTTACTTTTTGGCGATGTACAATACACAGGTATTATTTCTCAGCCACCGTCAATTGCACCTACCTTTATGCAAATGGATATCAAAGCAGCATTTGATATAGGTATGCTCAGTGTTATTTTTGCTTTCTTATTTGTCGATTTGTTTGATACCTCTGGTACCTTAATTGCTGTTACCCAACGAGCTGGACTAACAGATGAAAATGGACGTGTTGAACGTTTAGGTAAAGCATTATCAAGTGATAGTATTGCGACACTTTCTGGTGCTGCATTAGGTACATCAACCACAACAAGCTATATAGAAAGTGCTTCGGGTGTTGCTGCTGGTGGACGAACAGGTTTAACCGCTGTAACTGTTGGTGCTTTATTTCTTCTGAGTATTTTCTTTGCTCCTCTTGCTGGAATGATCCCCGTTTATGCAACAGCTGGTGCCATATTTTATGTCGCTATTTTAATGTTATATAACTTAAAAGAAATCGACTGGAACGATATTACAGAAGCAGCACCAGTAACCGTTATCTTATTATTTACTCCGTTAACGTTCTCAATTGCTCATGGTATAACACTAGCATTTATTACCTACACATTTACTAAAGCAACTTGTGGCAAAGTTCATGAAATAAGTACAAGTGTATGGGTGTTAACCGCATTATTTATTGCAAAAATAATTATTACGAGTTAATTCAACTTTTATAAAAAGGGCAATAACATTTATTATTGTTGCCCTTTTTAAATAAAGATATATACGTGACATTCACAAAACCTCATTTTTAATCCCTTATAACCTTCCATAACCTTCCACAATTTAGCTTTGTTAAGTTGCTAAAATAAACTTACTTTAGCATCAGCAATTAATTTTTTTCTAAAGCTTAAGTGTTAAAAAACAGTTACAGATTTATGTACATTTATTAACAAGATAAAAGTACATAAATTAACAAAACATAGGTAGCATTAGCGCTAACTTATTCTTTGGATATTATGCCTGTTCGAAAAAATAATTTTCAGCAGCATAAGCGTATGATTTAGCTATAGACTTCATTAAAATAAAAATGATACTTATTTGCTTAATCAACATTAGCAGTCCAAAATAAACTTTCATATAGCTTTACATGAGACCACACAAGCCATGACTCACTATTCAACATTTAAAACCGCTTTATTGATGATATTAGCCACGATAAGTATAGGAGCTGTAGCACAACAGCCTCCACTTGCGAGTGTCATTGTTCAAACCGTAACAAATCAAGATGTGACAGATTCTTTTCAATTAGTGGGTCGTATTGAGGCACAACATAAAGTTGATATCAGAGCACGTGTTAGTGGCTTTCTCACCAAACGAGCTTTTCAAGAAGGGGGTAATGTTGAGGCTGGGCAACTATTATTTGAAATTGAGCCCGATGTTTACCAGTTGCAAGTGCAACAAGCTGAAGCAGAGCTAGCCAGTGCTAAAGCCAACCTGTCACAAACTGATGCAGATCTTAAACGTCAGAAGAATTTAATAAAACGTGGTGTTGCCTCACAAGCTGACTTTGATAAATCAAAAGCTGCACAGTTAATCTCTAAAGCGAATGTTTTAAAAGCTCAGGTACAGTTAAAAAAAGCACAATTAGATTTAAGTTATACAAAAATCTATTCACCTATTACAGGTAAAGTTGCTCGAGAGAAATACAGTGTTGGTAATTTACTTTCTAGCAGCTCAGAAATATTAACAACCGTTACCAGTATGGATCCTATTTACGTAACACTCGCGGTGAGTGAGAAATCAATGTTAGATGCCAGACGTAGAGGCATTGATTTAAAAAACCCACCCGTAGCGCCAACAATTAAACTTTCTGATGGTTCTATATATTCTGAACAAGGTAACTTTGATTATATGGATACCTCAGTGAATACTTCGACAGATACCATTTTAGTGCGAGCAGAGTTTTCTAATACTAAAGGTTTGCTGTTACCTGGTGAATTGGTACAAGTTGTTATTAGTAAAAAACAAAAACAAATGCAAATTACTGTCAAACAATCATCAGTACAAAAAGATAAGCAAGGCTATTATGTTTTAGTGGTTGATAACGAAAATAAAGTCAGTGTTAGACGAATCACCGTTGGCCCTCAAATCAATGGTCAATGGGTTGTTCTTTCGGGTCTTGAAGAAGGTGAAAGAGTCATTATCGAAGGTTTACAAAAAGTAAAAGCTGGTAGCAACGTTTCACCTATAGAGGGCTAATTAATGTTTTCATTATTTTTTATTAATCGTCCTAAGTTTGCCTTTGTAATAGCAATTATCATCATGATTGCTGGTGGGCTTGCTATAAACTCAATTGCTGTTAATCAGTTTCCAGAAATTACTCCACCGCAAGTGCAAGTTACAACCTCATACCCTGGAGCAAGTGCTGATGTGGTTGCTCAGTCTGTCGCCTCCATCATTGAGGCAGAGGTAAATGGTGTTGAAGACATGCTCTACATGTCATCAAGTAACGGTAATGATGGCAGTTATTCTCTTACAATCACTTTTAAAGTTGGCACAGATGCAGATATTGCTGCGGTTAATGTTCAAAACCGTGTAGCACAAGCTACGGCAAAATTACCCGCAGAAGTGACTCAACAAGGGGTTACCACTAAAAAGCAATCTTCTAGCATGCTAATGGTAATCAACCTAATTTCATCAGATAAAGATCATGATGATGTTTATTTAAGTAATTACAGTTCTATATATATTCAAGATGCCCTATCGCGTATTAATGGTGTTGGTAATGTGAGTCAATTTGGTGCTAAAGATTACGGCATGCGAGTTTGGTTATCGCCAGATCGTTTAACCGCATTAAACTTAACAACAAGTGATGTTGCCAATGCGATTCGTAGTCAAAATATCCAAGCATCAGCTGGGCAAATTGGTGCTGCTCCTTTTAAGGACAGCCAGCAATTTCAATACACTTTACAAGCTAAGGGGCGTTTAACCAGTGTAGAAGAGTTTGAAAACATTATAATAAGAGCTAACTCTGATGGTTCCTTTTTACGATTAAAAAATATCGCCCGTTTAGAGTTAGGTTCACAATCTTATAGCTCTAGTAGTACGCTAAACGGTAAACCGGCCGCAGCAATTGCTGTTTATCAATCACCCGGAGCAAATGCGTTAAATGTAGCAGATGACGTATATAAAACATTAGACGATTTAGCTGAACGCTTTCCAGATGCGCTTGAATACAAAATATTGTATGACACAACAAAGTTTGTTCGCTCGTCAATTAATGAAGTTATTTCAACGCTTTTCATTACTTTTTTCTTAGTTGTGTTAGTAACTTATCTATTTTTAGGTGACTGGCGTTCAACCCTGATTCCAGCCATTGCCATTCCGGTATCCTTAATAGGTACTTTTGCAGTACTTTTTGCTGCAGGTTTTACTGCCAATACAATATCTTTATTTGCCATTGTGCTCGCCATAGGTATTGTTGTTGATGACTGTATTGTTGTCGTTGAAAATGTTCAACGACATTTAGATGAAGGTGGCCCTGATGGCCCATACACAGCCAAAGAAGCTACCGCAATTGCAATGAAAGAAGTTTTTAGCCCTGTAATTGCAACAACATTAGTACTAATGGCTGTATTTGTACCAGTAGCCTTTATGCCCGGAATAACAGGAGAGCTCTATAAGCAGTTTGCAATTACGATCAGTGTTGCTGTTGCGATATCATCTTTAAATGCCCTTACTTTAGCACCAGCCTTATCTGGTTTATTACTTAATAGCGAAACAGGTAAAGCCAAAGGTTTCTTATTATTATTTAGTCGAGCCGTTGATAGTACTCGTGATAAGTACATAAAAATAGTTGATAAACTCAACCGTCACCTTATGGTCACAATCGTTATTATGGCAGCATTTATTGCCGGAACTTTTGGTTTATTCAAAGTAGCACCAACAGGTTTTTTACCGCTAGAAGATAACGGCTATTTTATGTCTCACATCCAACTTCCTGACGGCGCCTCATTAAACCGAACCGAAGAGGTGTTACAAGAAGTCACTGAAATGATGTTAGAAGTTGATGGTGTTTCAGATGTTATTGCCATCTCTGGGTTTTCTATTATGTCCGGTGCAGCATCAAATGCCGCTTTAGTTATTCCAATTTTGACGCCTTGGGATGAGCGAACAACACCTCCACTGCAATGGTATAATATTTTAAGAAAACTCAATCAAAAAATTGCCGCTATTCCTTCAGCGCAAGCTTTTGTTTTCCCTACTCCCCCTATTATGGGCTTAGGTACAGGTGGCGGTTTTGAAGCTAAGATATTAGATCTTGATGGCGGCAGTGCAGATGAACTTGCACAAGCGATACGTAGTTTAGTTTTTGCTGCGAACCAAGACTCTCGCCTAAGTGGTGTATTTAGTACCTATTCAGCTAATGTTCCGCAATATTTTATTGATATAGACCGCGATAAAGCAGAAACCTTAGGTATCAGTATCCAAGAAATATTTTCAACACTGCAAAGTAATTTTGGTTCTAGTTACATTAATGACTTTAATCTTTATGGCAAAGTATATCGCGTAATGATTCAAGCTGAAGCAGAGTATCGTCAGTCAATCACCGATCTAAGCCGCATTAATGTTAGAAATACCAATAATGATATGGTGCCACTAGAAAGCTTAGTAGAGGTAACCCCAATACTTGGACCACAGTTAATAGATCGCTATAACATGAGAAAGTCTGCCACTATTCAAGGTAACCCTGGCGCAGGCTTTAGCTCTGGCGATGCCTTGATAGCTTTTGAAGAAGTAGCTCAAGATGCACTTCCAGACGGATACGCTATTGAATGGACCGGCACAGCAGTGCAAGAACAAGAAGCCGGCGGTTACGTCATTTTAATCTTCTCATTAGCTTTTATTTTTGCTTACTTATTTTTAGTTGCCCAGTATGAGAGTTGGACTGCACCTGTTGCCGTAGTGCTCTCTGTCGTTATTGCAATGTTTGGTGCTTTGATACCAGTGATGGTGTTTCCATTCATCAATAATGATCTTTACGCACAGGTAGGGATTATTATGCTCATTGGTCTTGCTTGTAAGAGTGCAATTTTAATTGTTGAGTTTGCTAAAGAGCAACGGGAAAACGGCATGAGTATTCTTGACGCTGCTCATACTGCCGCCAAATTGCGTTTTCGTGCTGTAATGATGACAGCATTATCTTTTATTCTAGGTGTTTTGCCATTAGCCTTTGCTTCAGGTGCAGGTGCATCTAGCCGTATGGTTATTGGCTGGGTAGTACTAATGGGAATGTTGCTCGCTACCTTTGTTGGCACATTATTTATTCCATCATTGTTTGTCATAATGCAAACAGTGAAAGAAAAGTTTAACCCGCCAAATAAGTAAGTACACGATTACGTAACAAGGCAAATAAAAAGGGTAATAACATTTCTGTTATTACCCTTTTTTAATAATCAAATTAGCATAAATATAATAATCTATAATATCGATGCTATATTTACTTTAAGACTAAATATAATAATTCGCCTAGTCGATTACCTAGCTCAAAAAGTTTTCTAATCTAGTTCAAACAAACAATGACCCAAACATGTAATAGTTTTGCGACTGGAGCAAATTAGATTTCCATGCTATGTTTCACTTAATTTTGTTAATAAAATAATACGAGAATGTTAATTTATGGATTCTGTGGATAATAATCAGTCAAAAGATGAACAAAGCAATGGTTTGTTTAATCGCTTTTTGGCAACAGTAGAATTTTTAGGGAACCTCCTCCCGCACCCAATCACCTTATTCGCAATTTTTTGTGTTGCCATCATCATTGGCAGTGGTATAGCTGATTGGTTTGGCTTAAGTGTAGTAGATCCAAGACCAATAGGCGCTAAAGGTCGCGCACCTGATGGTGTAATTGAAGTTGTCAGTTTGATGTCAATAGAAGGTTTACATCGCATTGTAACTAGTTTGGTGACCAACTTTACAGGTTTCGCGCCACTGGGTACCGTATTGGTCGCTATATTAGGTGTCAGTGTTGCTGAGCATTCAGGGCTATTATCTGCAACGATGCGTAATATGGTTATGGGTGCATCTAAACGCTTAGTTACCTTTATGATTGTACTGGCGGCAATATTATCAAATACGGCTTCAGAGCTAGGTTACGTTGTTTTAATTCCATTAGCCGCGATGATATTTCACAGCCTTGGTCGTCATCCGCTTGCTGGGCTAGCTGCTGCTTTTGCAGGGGTATCTGGTGGCTATAGTGCCAACTTATTACTGGGTACAATTGATCCCTTACTTGCTGGTATCACCACACCAGCAGCACAAATGATTGATCCTGATTATGTTGTAGGTGCTGAAGCCAACTGGTATTTTATGATGGTTTCAACCTTTCTTATTGCAATTTTAGGTACCGTTATTACTGAAAAAATTGTTGAGCCTCGCCTTGGAAAGTACGATCCAAGTGAAGCCAGCATTGATTTATCAGAAAATACTGTTGATAAAATATCACCATTAGAGAAAAAAGGCCTTCGCTGGGCAGGGGTAACTTTTTTATTAATGTGTATTTTACTAGCCCTTAGTATCGTTCCTGAAAACGGTATATTACGAAACCCAGACACAGGTTTAGTGGCAGGTTCACCCTTTCTAAAAGGGATTGTCGCTTTTATATTTATTACCTTTGCTATACCCGGCTTTGTCTACGGAAAAGTTGTTGGCACCATGAAAACCGATCGCGATGTGATTGACGCCATGTCAAAAAGTATCAGCTCAATGGGACTCTATATCGTACTGGTATTTTTTGCAGCTCAGTTTGTCGCATTTTTCAAGTGGACCAATTTTGGTACCATTATAGCAATTAAAGGCGCTGCATTATTACAAGCGCTTAGCCTTACCGGCCCTGAAGTTTTTATAGGGTTTATCTTAATGTGTGCATTGATTAATTTAACATTAGGTTCATCTTCTGCACAATGGGCTGCTACCGCACCTATTTTTGTACCAATGCTGATGTTAGTTGGTTACGCTCCAGAAACAATCCAAGCTGCTTATCGAATTGGGGATTCCGTAACAAACTTAATCACACCAATGATGAGCTATTTTGGCTTAATTCTGGCTGTTGCAACAAAATACAAAAAAGATATGGGCATTGGTACGCTAATAGCAACGATGTTGCCGTACAGTATTGTATTTTTAATAGGTTGGGTAGTGTTGTTCTATGTATGGGTATTTGGCTTTGGTTTACCTGTAGGTCCTGCATCGCCAATTTACTATCCTTCTTAAAAGGAATATTTTCTACTCCGAGCCCCCTCTGCAAATTGAGGGGATTCCAACTTAATTAAGAGGGCAATAACAGACATACTATTGCCCTTTTAAAAATCAGCAGATTATTATAGCTCTAACCAAATTTAGACTTGCCTTAAATTTCAAAAAACAGTTGCAACTTATATTCTCTAAGCCATGATTTGTTTCACAATTTCACGAAGCCATTGATGAACGGGTGAGTGATGTGTAGTTTTGTGCCAGCTCATATTAAAACACGCCGTTGGAAATTCACAAGGGGGCTTAGTATAAGCAAAGTCACTGAAGAGATCATTGGCCAATCGAGATGGCAAAATGGCAACCAATCGAGTACCACGCATCACTGATGGCAGCGCTTCAAAACTAGGTACCTCAAGTTTTACTTTACGAACGATTCCATGCTCCGCCAAAATACGCGCCTCAAATGGAGTGCCCGTTAGTGAGAAACGAACTGAAGCATGGTGTAAATCACTGAAGTTTTCTATCACCTCTTCGGCAGACATCATTTTAGGATCAAAAAAACACTGAGCGCTATCTTCGAATAAAGGGGTACTATAAATATCTAATTGATCTGGTGGAGATATAGCTGTAATAGCTAAATCACACTCACGCGAACGTAAACTATCTAATATTTCAAAGCCTGGCGTAATCAAGCGTAGGCTAGTCAATGGAGCCTCATGCATGAGTTTATTTAAAAGACTTGGCGCGATCAATTGCCGCTCATAATCGTGTGCAGCTATACAAAATTGGGTAGTCACTTGAGTTAAATCTAATGGCTCAGGTATGGCAAGTGCTTGCAGACGTTCAAGGATTTCAGAGATTTCTGGTGCAAGAAATAAAGCTCGTTCGGTTGGAGCAATACCACGACCAGCGCGTACAAATAAGGGATCATTAAAAACATTGCGTAGCCTATCAAGCCCATGGCTAACTAGCGGTTGGCTAACCCCTAAGCGTTTTGCTGCCAGTGAGATTGAGCCCTCCTTTGCTACTGCACAAAAAATTGTTAATAACTTAATGTCGACCTTTAACATATCAATATTCGACATATGTAACCTCAATAAAATGCCTCTTTTTAATAATATGCCTAAGGTTTATATTATTAGCAATTATTTTAAACAATAGCCTAACAAAGAGGAAAGCCGATATGCCTATGACTACAAAGTCCTGTGAGACTGAGTTCATTGTATCACTAACGGTAATGACCTCATTGGGAGCACTTTCCATTGATACTGTTCTACCTGCCCTACAGCAAATCAGTGAAAGCTTTGGTTTAGTAACAGGTAATTCAGTGCAAATTATTATAGGCATCCTATTTTTAGGCATGACAATTGGCCAATTAATTTATGGCCCATTATCTGACAGTATTGGACGTAAACCAGTCCTTTTAATTGGTATAGCCATTTTTATGTTAGGTAGCTTAATGTCCGTTCTCGCTGATAGTTTTGATGTTATGCTCACGGGCAGATTCTTGCAGGGCTTTGGTGCTGCTGCGCTGAGAATAGTGCCCCTTGCTATTGTACGAGATAAATACGAAGGAGCCTCAATGGCACGGATTATGTCTCTTTCCATGTCGGTTTTCATTATGATACCTATTCTTGCTCCCATATTAGGTCAGGGCATAATCTCTATTGCTGACTGGCGAGCGATTTTTTGGTGCTTATTTATTCTTTCTTTTTTAGCTGCTATCTGGATTTGGCTTCGTCAGCCCGAAACTCTACCCTCACAACGTCGCAATAATTGTGGATTGAAATCGATACAACAAGGACTTAGTGCGACTTTATCAAATAAAAAAACCTGTAGTTATATGATTGCTCTAGGCTTACTTCAAGGTGTCTTTATGGGGTATATCATGTCTGCAGAGCAAATTTACCGTGAATTTTTCAATGTTGGTGAGCAATTTGTACTTTATTTTGCCTTAGCTGCTGCCTCAATAGGGATAGCGAGTGTCTTGAACGCTCGGTTAGTAAAATACTTTGATTTAGAAAAAATTTGTTTCTATGCATTGCTTAGCATGATCATAACCAGTGGATTGATATGTATTATCAACTCAGATAATTCCCTTTCGTTAATGAGCTTTATGATTGCACTATCAGCAATCTTCTTCTGCTTCGGTTTGTTGATGAGCAACATGAACGCTATTGCGCTAAAACCTCTTGGTCATATTGCTGGCTTAGCAAATTCTACCATTAGTTTTATCTCCAGCTGCATCGCTCTGTTTATAGGTTCATTCATCGGAGGACTTTTCAACATGTCAGTACAGCCTTTAATGTTTGGGGTGTTAGCCGCGGGCATGCTTTCTATTATCGCTATTACATCGGTTAAATATTTTCCAAAAACCATCGATGAAATATCACTAGCTAACATCATTAACTCAGAGAAATAATATGGCTATTAAGCTACTCCCTTACCAAGTAACCAGTAGTCTGCATGCGTATTTATTTACCTGCAAGTTCAAACAACATTCGCGTATGGGATTGTGGCTTTATCTAATTCTACGCGTTTCTTATCACAACAAAATTTGAAAAGTTATGGGGGCAATTACAACTGCTATTCCCCTTTTTAGGCATAATCACTTAGTTAGTTTTTTCAAAAGAATTATTTAGGAAATATATATGAAAAACATTTTTATTATTACTTTCATTATTTTTTTAACATCTTGTAGTAGTCCATACGTGGATAATAGGCACAAATCAGATAACTTCGAAAAGGATGAATTTAAAAACGTCAATGCGGTTGAGTTTCTCTCTCTGTGGGAAATGTTCAAAGCATCACTTGAGTCAGATGTAGAACATGCAGTCTGGCCAGAATGGATTGAAACAAAGACAGATGAGTCGCCATTAAAGCGAATGAATAGTGCTAATACGCGTATTACGTTTATCAATCACGCTACATTTTTAATTCAGTCTGGAGGATTTAATATCTTAACAGATCCTGTTTTCTCAGAGCGTACTAGCCCTTTTACATTTGTAGGGCCAAAGCGTGTTCATAACCCTGGGATCACAATAGAAAACCTACCACCAATTGATGTCATTATTATTAGCCATGATCATTATGATCATCTAGATTTAGCTTCTATCGAAACAATAGCAAAACGAGATAACCCTAAAATTTACATGGGACTTGGCGTAGGGGAACGCCTTTCGGGCACCGAACAAATCATCGAAATGGATTGGTGGCAATCCTCACAGGTTGCAGAAAATTTTCAACTTTGGTTTCTTGATGTGCAGCATTTTTCAGGTCGATGGTTGAACGATCGAAATTCAACTTTATGGGGTGGTTTTCTATTAGAAATTAATGGACAGAAAATTTATTTCGGTGGTGATAGCGGCTATGCCGATCATTATAAAAGGACATTTGAACACTTTGGTTCAGTAGATCTTGCCTTTTTACCTATTGGTGCTTATGCGCCAAGAGATTTTTTTAAAGCTATTCATATGGATCCCGCTGAAGCCGTTCAAGCACACATGGAGCTTAATGCAGGTATGTCTATTGGTATGCACTATGGCACATTTCAGCTTACCTCAGAAGATATCAACGATCCACTTATCGCCCTTGAAACAGCCAAAAATAACGCTAATATCAAACCTTCTGAATTTATTACTTTAGATATTGGCAAACCTTTTGAGCTAAAACCAAGTTTAGTCGACCATATGCCAACATATGCAGATGCAGAATAAATATTGCCAACAAGTAAGGAAAGAGCAATGTCACAGATAGAGAATCAAGCCGAATCGAAAATAGTTATAATGACAGGCGCTACAGCGGGACTAGGTGCTCTTGCTTTAAAACAAATTGCCGCTTCAAGCAAGCGCGTAATCGTCGGCTCACGTGGCACCCCTGTAAAGTATGGCGAGTATTTACCACTTAATCTATCGTCACTTGCTAGTGTCAGAGCATTTGCAGCAGAAGTGATAAAAAGCCTGAAAAGTGAACTAATAGATGTGCTAGTACTAAATGCAGGAATTGGCGGGGATAATACCAAGCAACATACAGAAGACGAGTTTGAAATTACTTTTGCTGTCAATCATTTAGCACATTATTTATTAGCGCGATTATTACTCCCTCACATGGCTAATAAAGGAAGATTAATAATTACCACAAGTGATGTACATGCCCAAGCGCCTAAGACACTTGATATTGCTTCATGGTCAGTTAGTCAAGCAGGAGACTCGCCAATGAAAGCCTATGCTGCCTCAAAGCTTTGTAATTTGCTGACAGCAAGGTCATTAACTTCATTAGATATAATTAAAGAGAAACAATGCCAAGTTATTGCATACAACCCAGGATTAACGATTGGCACCTCATTGGCTCGTAATGCTCCAAAATGGCAACAATCATTAATGAGTAACTCTCTGATACATGGCTTGTTGGGTTTATTCAGCCATTTCATTCCAATGATGTACCCTGGAAAACCTGAACGTGCAGGTGAAGCACTTGCTGAGTTAACACTTAATAAAGCAACACCGCCAAAAGGAAAAGTCTATGCTTCATTAGTACGAGGTATCATTACCTATCCAGCTCCCTCTGACCTTGCTAGTAGTAATCAAGCGAGAGATTCACTTTGGCAGGAAAGTGAAAAAATGGTCGGATGGCAAAGTAATAAAGCTTAATTTGACTTTAAGGTATACATTAAGAAAATAAGAAATAATTGTCTTCAGCCATTCTTGCCTAAAACGAAAAAAAGGGTAATAACATTTCCATGCGATTACCCTTTCTAATAATTACTTTCAAATCATTAATTAGTGATTTTCAGAAACCATATTGACCGTATATTTAGGTATATCTACAACTAAGTCCTCATCACCAACAATAGATTGGCAACTAAGACGTGAATCAGGCTCTAATCCCCATGCTTTATCAAGCATGTCATCTTCAAGCTCATCACTTTCTTCTATCGAATCAAAGCCTTCACGAATAATTACGTGACATGTTGTACAGGCACATACCTTTTCACAAGCGTGTTCTATACCTATATCATTTCTTAAGGCTACGTTTAATACGCTTTCGCCCTTTTCTGCTTCAACTACTGCGCCATCGGGGCATAATTCTTCATTTGGTAAAAATATAATTTGTGGCATTTCTCTAATCTCTTATTCTGGTAACTAATACCCGTTCAACTTGAAAGTACTCGTTTCAGGAAGCCTGAGCAACTTATAATCATGTGGAGCGTTTATATACTAAAGCTTCTCTACCGATTGGCCTGTTAAGGCTTTATTAATAGAACTGTCCATTCTACGCTCTGCAAATATCGCCGTGCTGTGATCTAGTTTTTCAATTGCGGCTTCGATAGCCTCAACATCGCTACCTAGACTAATTTGTGCTACCGCTTTAATTTCTGCATTAATATTGTCAATGTCTTGTGCCGATAATAAGGAGCTATCGGCAGACAGTGCTGCTTGCACAGATTCAATAACACGAGATGCTTCTACTTGCTGCTCTTTTAACATACGAGCATCTATATCAGCTTTAGCATTATTCATTGAATCTTTTATCATTTGCGCTATTTTACTATCATCTAAGCCAAATGACGGCTTAACTTCGATACTTGATTCAACGCCTGATGATTTTTCCATTGCGCTAACAGACAATAAGCCATCTGCATCAACTTTAAAAGTAACGCGAATATGCGCGGCACCAGCAGTCATTGGTGGAATTCCACGCAATTCAAAACGAGCTAACGAACGACAATCATCAACTAACTCACGTTCGCCCTGTAAAACATGAACAGCCATTGCTGTTTGACCATCTTTAAAGGTTGTAAACTCTTGTGCTTTAGCGACAGGAATTGTGGTGTTTCTTGGGATAACTTTCTCAACCAATCCACCCATGGTTTCTAAACCTAAAGAGAGCGGTATCACGTCAAGTAATAACATATCACTGTCAGGTTTATTACCCGCTAATATGTCTGCTTGAATAGCAGCACCAATCGCAACAACTTTATCTGGGTCAATTGATGTTAATGGCGTTTTATTAAAATATTTCTCAACTTCACTGCGTACTAAAGGTACACGAGTAGAGCCACCAACCATTACAACTTCTAGCACTTCATCAGTACTAATTTGAGCATCTTTTAAACTACGACGACAAGCGCGTAGCGTTTTCTTAACTAACGCTGAAATTAAGCCATCAAATGTTGCTTTACTTAATGTGGTTGTCCAATTTTGTTCTTTCTTAGGTTGAGCATCTAACGTTAAGGTAATTTCCACGCTTTCTTTTTCAGTTAATTGCTCTTTAGCTGAACAAGCTTGCTGCATTAATTGACGTTCTAACGAAGGAGATAATGGGCGAGATAAACCCGCTTGTTCAATTAAGTAATCTACAAGTACAACATCAAAGTCATCGCCACCAAGCGCAGAATCACCGCCCGTCGCTAATACTTCAAAAACACCTTTATTAAGGCGTAAAATAGAAATGTCAAACGTACCACCACCAAGGTCATAAATAGCAACAACGCCTTCTTGCCCTGAATCTAGCCCATAAGCTAAAGCGGCGGCAGTTGGTTCATTTAATAAACGTAAAACATTAACACCGGCAAGTTTCGCAGCATCTTTGGTACTTTGACGTTGTGCATCATCAAAATGTGCAGGAACAGTAACAACAACGCCTGTAAGCTCGCCACCTAGTGCTTGCTCTGCTCTTTGTGCCAAATTCTTTAATATTTCCGCAGATACTTGTATTGGATTGATATTTCCTTGACGAGTTACAATCTCAGGATGATTTTCATCACCACTAAATTGATACGGTAAAGAAGGATACTTGCTTTGAATATCAGCCAATGAACGACCAATTAATCGTTTCGCTGAAACAATGGTGTTTTGTGGATCGCTAACGCTTAATGCTTTTGCGGCTTCACCAACTAAAATAGTACTTTCTAATGAGTCATCTTGTGAAATACTTTGGTAGTTAACAATAGAAGGTAAAATATCACGGCCCTGATGGTCCGTTAACGTGTTAGCATCACCACTTTGTACACTAGCAATTAATGAATTAGTTGTGCCTAAATCAATACCAGCCGCTAAACGGTGTTCGTGAGGAACGGTACTTTGACCAGGCTCTGCAATTTGTAATAAGGCCATATTTTATAAATTCGGTTATTATATTTAAATTTCGCTATGATAATATTTTTTAACTAAATACATTATTAGTCATCAAACAAACTATCTTCGATACGTTCAAGCTCAATATTAAGTTTTTGGTAAAACTTCAATTTTCGTAAATTATCGCATGCTAATGCATTGGCTTGTGCATTATTTTCAGCTATTTGTTGTTGCATTTCAGCTAAAAGCTGCTGATATTCTTCTGTTAGCACCTGCTGTGCATTATTGAAAGCTAGCTCGCTATCCGCTGCAAACTTCACTTCACCAAGCATTTCTCTCAATTCCATTTGTTGCATCAAAAAACTGGTGTCACTAAAAGATTGTTGCTCATCAGGCATATCAACATCACGTAACTTTAAAATATATTCGGCACGTTTAATTGGTTGCTTTAGCGTTTGATAGCCATCATTAATTTCAGCTGACTTCTGCACTGCCAACAACTGCTCTTGAGATGATGCATGAGCAAATCTATCAGGGTGCACTGCTTTTTGTAGGGTTTGATAGGTTTGTGATAGCTGGTTTAGATCGACATCAAAATTGATTTCAATGGCGAATAATTGGAAGTAATTCAAAATAGTTTTGCTCTAAAATTTAAAAGTAACTTAAGCTATTTGATGTTTAACTCAAAGCTAGTTTGTTTAGGTGCAAGGCAAAAGTACCAAGTTGACGATAGTCAATGAGTACTTTTAACGCTGCAACAAGGCAAAATAGCAAAGAGATAAACAGAAAAACTATACGTTAAATGATTCACCACACCCACACTCGCCTTTAGCATTTGGGTTGGTAAATTTAAAGCCTTCGTTAAGGCCCTCTTTAACGAAATCTAACTGAATTCCATCAAGGTAAACGAGACTTTTGGCATCAATAATGATTTTTACATCTTCAATGTCAAAAACTTCATCATCTTCATTTAGATCATCCACAAACTCAAGTACATAAGCTAAACCTGAGCAACCTGTAGTTTTAATTCCTAAACGTAAACCTAGGCCCTTACCTCGGTTAGTCATAAAAGATTTAACGCGTTCCGTTGCCTCTGGCGTCATAGTAACTGACATTGTATTTTCTCACTTTATTCTTTGATAACTCAATATTTAAAAGCGATTAACCTTGCTTGCTTTTAAAATCTTCAATAGCAGCTTTAATTGCATCTTCAGCTAAGATTGAGCAATGAATCTTTACCGGAGGTAAAGCTAACTCTTCAGCGATTGCTGTATTTTTAATTTCGCCAGCTTCATCAATTGACTTGCCTTTAACCCATTCAGTCACTAATGAGCTTGATGCAATGGCAGATCCACAGCCATACGTTTTAAATTTAGCATCTTCAATAATGCCATCATCTGATATTTTAAGTTGTAATTTCATTACATCACCACAAGCTGGTGCGCCAACCATACCTGTCGCTACCGATGGATCATTTTTATCCATTGAGCCAACGTTACGTGGGTTTTCATAATGATCGATTACTTTTTCGCTATAAGCCATAATATTTTCTCCTAACTGCGTACGTTCTCTTTATTTATCTTAATTGCTTAAGTAAAGAACTAATGTGCTGCCCATTCAATTGAGTCTAAATCAATACCGTCTTTAAACATTTCCCAAAGCGGTGACATGTCACGTAAGTGACCAATAGATTTTTGTATAAGTTCGATAGCGTAATCTATTTCTTCTGTTGTAGTGAAACGACCAAAACTAAAGCGGATTGAACTATGAGCCATTTCATCATTTAAACCTAGCGCTCGTAATACGTATGAAGGTTCAAGACTTGCAGAAGTACAAGCACTGCCTGAAGATACGGCAAGGTCTTTCAATGCCATAATTAATGATTCGCCTTCAACAAAATTAAAGCTAACATTTAAGTTACCCGCATAACGTTGTTCAAAGTCACCATTAACAAATACTTGTTCCATAGCGTTCAAACCTGCCCATAAACGGTCACGCATAGCGGTAACATGTTCAAGATCTTGTGCCATCTCTTCTTTAGCTATTTGACAAGCTTCGCCCATACCAACAATTTGATGAGTAGCTAAGGTACCAGAGCGCATACCACGCTCGTGTCCACCACCATGAGTTTGCGCTTCAAGGCGAATACGCGGTTTACGGCTAACGTAAAGTGCGCCAATACCTTTTGGACCATAAAGTTTATGTGCTGAAATCGATAGTAAATCAACTTTTAATTCTTGTAAGTCAATGGCTACTTTACCTGCACTTTGTGCTGCATCAACATGAAAAACAATTTTACGTGCGCGACACATTTCACCAATAGCGCTAATATCTTGAATAACACCAATTTCATTATTTACATGCATGATACTAACTAAGATAGTATCGTCACGCATAGCAGCTTCAAGTTTAGCTAAATCAATTAAGCCGTTCTCTTCAGGATCAAGGTAAGTCACTTCAAAACCTTGACGTTCTAATTCTCGACATGTATCTAAAACAGCTTTGTGCTCTGTTTTACAGGTAATAACGTGCTTACCTTTTTTATGATAAAAATTTGCCGCACCTTTAATTGCAAGGTTATTCGATTCTGTAGCACCAGAAGTGAAAACAATTTCACGTGGGTCAGCATTGATTAATTCTGCTATTTGGTTACGAGCAATATCAACTGCCTCTTCTGCTTGCCAACCAAATTTGTGCGAGCGTGATGCCGGATTACCAAAATGACCATCGGTAGTCATGTATTGCACCATTTTTTCCGCAACGCGTTTATCAACTGGGGTTGTTGCTGAATAATCAAAATAAATAGGAAGCTTCATTTGCTCTCTTTCTCCACTTAATACTATGTTCTTTAAAAATTTAGGGGAATAACCGTTTCTAATAATTGTTCTTTATTGCTGCGTTTATGGACATCATGCTGTCTTTTAGACACAGTTTTTACGTCATTTTTAGCAACTAATTCTGCTAATGTTATATTTTGCAAAAATTCTTCAATACGCTCACTTAGTCCTTGCCATAAGGAATGGGTCAAGCATTGTGCTCCCCCCTGGCAATCACCTTTTCCTTGGCATTTAGTGGCGTCTACACTTTCGTTGACGGCACTAATAATATCTGCAACAGCAATCTCTGCAGAGCATTTACCTAAGCGATAGCCGCCACCGGGTCCACGAATACTATTAACCAAACCATCTTTACGTAATTTAGAAAAAAGTTGCTCCAAATACGATAGAGATATACCTTGTCGTTCTGAAATATCTGCTAATGATACTGGTCCGTGTGAGGCGTGAATAGTGACATCTAACATTGCTGTCACCGCATAACGGCCTTTAGAGGTTAGTTTCATAATGTGCTCAATTTAGTACATGCCATTAAATAATAAATTTTATCTACTTTGAGAGCGGAAACTGCTACAAAAATAAAATTTTTGTGCATTTTACATATCCCTACAAAATAGTCAAATATATACCTGAGTAATATACTCAAGTACTTTACACTAATATTTCAAAGGCGAAAAGCAATAGTTGAGTATTTTAGTCAACTATTGCTTTATTCTCTATATTGATTTGATCTAAGTTAAGCGCTATATCTCTTTTTTAGATCTCAGGGTCAAAACTTTCAACGATGCTTTCACGACGTTTAGCGGCTTCTTTTTCGTCTTCAACAAATTCACCAACTTTAAGTTCGGGTAAATCTTTTGGACAAATATCGCCACCTAGGTTATTTACTTCTTTACATAAAGTAGAAACACGATCGTCCATTAAATGCATATGATCCAATAATCGGCCAATAGCTTTAGCAACAGGATCTGGACTATCGGCGGAAACAGCATATGCATCGAAGCCAAATTTTCTTGCAGCCTTATCACGTGAATCTTTATCTAAATCCACTTCATCATCTGAGCCATTATCAAGTAATGAATTGCCATTACTGCCTTTACTGTTAACAATACGTGCAGGAATACCAACAGCAGTTGCATTTTCAGGCAAGTCTCTTACAACAACAGAGTTTGAGCCAACCTTGCCACCTTTACCTATGGTTATTGGTCCAAGCACTTGCGCTCCGGCGCCGATAACCACGTTATCAGATAACGTAGGATGACGTTTACCGCTATTCCAACTTGTTCCGCCTAATGTAACACCATGGTATAAAGTAACATCGTTACCTATTTCGGCTGTTTCTCCAATAACCACACCCATTCCATGATCAATAAAAAATCGACGACCTAAAGTTGCACCAGGATGAATTTCAACGCCAGTTAACCATCGTGAAAAGGTTGAGATTATTCTTGCAAGGAGTTTCCAATTAGCAAGCCATAACCAATGGCTAAGCCTGTGTATCCAAATTGCATGTAAACCTGGGTAATTCAGTAATACTTCAAATGTAGTACGTGCAGCAGGATCTCGATCAAAAACACTATTAATGTCTTCTTTCATTCGGCCAATAGTGCGGCTAAACATATTATTTCCTTTTCTTTATTTTACTTGTTG
>CAJXUT010000038.1 GCA_913061365.1 uncultured Colwellia sp. | reverse complement strand
TTATATGACTTACTAAAAGTTGAACTGAAAAAAATTATTGAAAATGTTAATCAACCATTAGAAATTCCTGAAAGTGACGGACCTTTTGTTATGTTGATGGTGGGTGTTAATGGTGTTGGTAAAACCACTACTATTGGCAAACTAGCAAAACAATTTCAAGCTGAAGGAAAATCTGTGATGTTAGCAGCTGGCGATACGTTTAGAGCTGCGGCAGTAGAACAATTGCAAGTATGGGGTGAACGTAACGATATCCCCGTGATTGCTCAGCATACAGGTGCTGATAGTGCCTCAGTGATATTTGACGCAATAAGTGCAGCTAAAGCACGAAATGTAGATGTATTAATTGCAGATACGGCAGGGCGCTTACAAAATAAATCACACTTAATGGAAGAGTTGAAAAAAGTTGTGCGTGTTATGAAAAAGCTTGATGTAAAAGCACCTCACGAAGTGATGTTAACTCTTGACGCCGGTACAGGTCAAAATGCATTAAGCCAAACAAAATTATTTGATGAGGCGGTTGGTCTAACAGGTCTGACATTAACCAAGCTTGACGGTACAGCCAAAGGTGGTGTTGTCTTTGCTATTGCAGATAAACACAGCATTCCTATTCGTTATTTAGGTGTTGGTGAAGGTATTGATGATCTACGTCCATTTAATGGTGATGATTTTATTGATGCTTTATTTACCAAAGAACAATAAACTTAAACGAATGAATACTAAATAAAATAATAATTATGATCAGCTTTAGTAATGTTAATAAAACTTATCCCGGTGGATTTCTAGCGTTAAAACAAGTGAATTTCACGCTTAAACAAGGTGAAATGGCTTTTTTGACAGGCCACTCTGGAGCAGGAAAAAGTACATTATTAAAGCTAATATCCATGATGGAAAAGCCAAGTTCTGGTGGCATATTAGTAAACAATACTGAGCTTGCTAAAATACCATATAAAAAAATACCCTATGTGCGTCGAGGTATTGGTATGATATTTCAAAATCATAACCTATTAAAAGACAGAACTGTTTTTGATAATGTTGCTTTACCGCTCATTATTGAAGGGGTAAGCCACAAAGAAATTAAAAAACGCGTTGCAACTGCTTTAGATAAAGTGCATCTCAGTGCAAAATTAAAGTGTTTCCCACATATGCTTTCTGGTGGCGAACAGCAAAGAGTCGGCATTGCGCGTGCTATTGTTAATAAACCTCCTATTTTACTTGCCGATGAACCTACTGGAAACTTAGATCCAAAACTCTCCTTAGATATTATTCGTTTATTCGAAGAGTTCAATGATGCAGGCGTTACCGTACTTATCGCTACCCATGACTTAGGGCTAATTGCTCGCATGAAGTATCGTACGCTAACGCTCAAAGAAGGCACCATGATTAACGATGGTATTGTTGATGGGTTAAGTGCTGACAGTATTATTGCTTCTAATACCGTAGAGCAGAGGAGAGTGTAATGAGTAGTTCGCATTCTAGTAAGTTGGGTCAACGCGATAGTTTAATTAGGCAATTATTCAATTTACCTATTCGCCATTTACAACAATCGGTGGGCAGTTTAGGTGATTTATGGCGTACACCTTTTACCTCCGTAATGACAATTTTTGTTCTTGGTATTAGTCTAGCGCTACCAGCTACTCTACATTTATTTGTTAAGAATGCAGAAAAAGTAAGTGAACAGTGGGATAGTGCATCGCAAATTACTCTATTTTTGAAATTATCAGTTAATGATAAAGGTGCTCAAAACTTCGTTAAACGGCTTAAGTTATATCCTGAAGTGAGTGATGTTCACTATATTTCAGCAAAACAGGCATTAAAAGAATTTAAAATACTGTCTGGTTTTGGTCAATCACTAGAATACTTAGAAAAGAATCCCTTACCTGCAACTATATTAGTTACACCCACCAAACATGCTAGCCAAGCGAGTGCTGCCAATGATTTATTGGCAAAGTTAAAGCAAGAGCGAGAAGTAGATCAAGGTAAACTTGATTTAGAATGGCTTAATCGCTTAGAAGCTATGGCGCAACTGATTAAGGATATAGTAAGTGGCGTGGCTTTGCTTCTATGTTTGTCGGTAGTATTAATTGTTGGTAATACTATACGGCTGGCTATTTTAAGTCAGCATGATGCTATTGCTATTATGAAGTTAGTGGGTGCAACAGACAGCTTTATCCAACGTCCGTTTCTTTATAGTGGCGTTTGGTATGGTGTTTTTGGTGGTTTGCTCTCTTGGTTAGTTGTGAGTTTATTAGCGCAATATTTAACAGGAGCTATAGCTAAACTAACTGATTTATACCAAAGTAACTTTCAATTAGAAGGATTAGCATTTAGTGAAGTGTTAATGCTTATTGCTTTTGCTGTTTTACTTGGATTAGCCGGTAGCTATATATCAGTACGCAAGCATATTAGGGGAATAGAGCCTAATGCAGACTAAGTGCTTTTAGTAAAAATATATTGTGTTAACAAACTTTAACAAATATTTCACTAAATAAATGAAAGATGATCTTGTTTTGGCCTATCTATTAAGATAATGTTTGTCGGCACTTGGCGTTCCTTATATGGTGTTAGCAGTTAAATAGCCATTTTATGATAGAATAAAGAACGTAAAACAAGTAAAAAGTTTAAGAAAAGAGGTTTGATATGAATAATACAATGCAACTTACTTTACCACAAAGTGGAAGTATAGAAGCGTACATGCAATCAGCTTATAGCATTCCTATGCTAACAGCTGAAGAAGAGCGCGATCTTGCTACTAGTTTATATAATGACAATAATCTACAAGCAGCTCAACAGCTTATCATGTCGCATTTGCGTTTTGTTATTCATATTGCTAAGGGGTATTCAGGTTACGGCTTAGCTCAGGCTGACTTAGTACAAGAAGGCAATGTAGGCTTAATGAAAGCTGTTAAGCGTTTTAACCCTGAAGTGGGTGTACGTTTGGTTTCATTTGCAGTGCATTGGATTAAAGCTGAAATACATGAATATGTATTGAAAAATTGGCGCATTGTAAAAGTTGCTACAACTAAAGCGCAACGTAAATTATTCTTCAACTTACGTAAGAATAAAAAACGCTTGGGTTGGTTTAGTAATGATGAAGTAAGTACAGTTGCTGAAACATTAGGTGTTAGCACCAAAGATGTTTTAGAAATGGAAAACCGCATGAGCAGTCATGATCAAGCATTTGAGCTTTCTTCAGATGATGATGATAATGCCAGTGCAGGTAATTTTTCACCCGCACAATATTTAGAAGATAAACAGTCTGATTTAGCCATTGAAGTTGAAAACTCTAATTGGGAAAGTCATGCGAATAATCGATTATCTTCTGCGCTAATCGCATTAGATGACCGTAGTCAGGATATTATTAAAACACGTTGGTTAAATGAAGATAAAACAACGTTGCAAGAATTAGCTAGTAAATACCAAATTTCAGCTGAACGTGTTCGACAATTAGAGAAAAATGCATTGAACAAATTGAAAAATACTATGGTGTTATAACACTGATTGAAACTTTCATATAAAACCGACTTAGGTCGGTTTTTTTGTGCCTGTCACCTTATTTTGAGTCAAAAAATTAGACTAAAAAGACAAATGAAAGAAGGCTAAAAAATAAAGCAAAGGCTGTCGTTAATTACCTTGTGGGAGAAAATCTGTTTCTTAAACTTTGTTTTGGCGCATTATTTTATGAATGAGTAGATGCTTTTACTCGTTTACAGACTTGATTTGAGTATATAATGTCGAATCTATTAATTTAGCTCAAGTTGGGCTAATTTGAATAGAATTGTTATAATAGCAGTAATTAGATAAGAGGAATTTATTATGGGTAATATCAGTATTTGGCAGTTGCTAATTGTTGCTGTTATTGTTGTTTTATTGTTTGGTACTAAAAAGTTGCGTAATTTAGGTGGCGATTTAGGTTCAGCAGTAAAAGGTTTTAAAAATGCAATTGGCGATGAAAACGACACAGCCAATAAAGCAGAAAAAGATTCAGATACTTTGACTGATAACAGCACTACGGCACAAAAAGTTAATCAGTCTAAAGATAGTCAGAAAGATAATAGTCAGGCGTAAATAATGTTTGATATTGGTTTTTGGGAATTAACACTTATTGGTATTATGGGTTTAGTTGTACTTGGCCCTGAACGTTTACCTGTTGCAATTCGAACCATTAAAGGTTGGATTTCTGGTGTTCGTAAGTTTAGTGATTCAGTAAAATCAGAGCTTTCAGAAGAGTTAAGAGTTCATGAACTGCATGCAAACCTTAAAAAGGCAGAGCAGGCAGACATGACCAACTTGAGTCCTGAAGTTGCCGAATCAGTTAACTCTTTGAAAGAAGCTGCTGCCATGGTGAATGAGCCATTTAAAAAAGTAGATAGTAGTGCCATGGAGTCATTTATTTCAACGTCGTTGGCAAGTCAATCTACGGTAAATGATAGAACAAGTACTGAAAGTGATAATATTCAAGTTGATGATAATCAAAAAGAAAAATCATCTGTGATAGCCCCAAAAGACACATCAAATAACGAGCACGAAGTTAAGCAGGACAAATGAATTCATCGGTAGAAAATTCAACACCCTCAGAACCAGTAACAAAAAACGTGACGCTTTTAGATCATTTACTTGAACTAAGAACACGTTTATTACATGCCGTTTTAGGAATTTTGTTAGTATTTTGTAGCTTGGCTTATTTTGCTCAAGATATTTATCAGTATTTAGCACAACCTTTATTGCAAACCATGCCAGCTGGCTCCCAAATGATTGCAACAGATGTAGCCTCTCCTTTCTTTGCCCCTTTTAAACTGACTATAGTTTTATCTATTTTTATTTCAATGCCTTATATTTTATATCAAGTATGGTCATTTGTTGCACCGGGCTTGTATCGCAATGAAAAACGATTAATTGCCCCGTTGATGTTAGGTTCTACTTTACTCTTTTATAGCGGCATTGCTTTTGCTTACTTTATTGTTTTTCCTGTTGTTTTTGCTTTCTTTACTTCTGTTGCACCTGAAGGTGTTGTGATTGCTACTGATATTAGTAGCTATTTAGACTTTGTTTTGAAATTATTTTTTGCTTTTGGCGCTGCATTTGAAATACCTGTGGCAATTATCTTGCTATGTTGGACGGGCGTTACCAGTCCAAATGATTTAAGAAAAAAACGCCCCTATATGATTGTCGGTGCTTTTGTTATCGGTATGTTATTAACACCTCCTGACATTATTTCACAATCTATGTTAGCTATTCCTATGCTATTGTTGTTTGAATTAGGTATTATTATTGCTTCATCACATCATAAAGAAGATGAAGAAGAGGAAACTTAAAGTGAATAATATTATTTTACCCGTATTAGTTCTGCTTGTTTATTTAACACCAACAATTGCTGATGCTAAAAATGATAGTGATTTGCGAGCAAACCTAATTAATTGCTCTAAAATCACTAGTGATAATGCGCGTTTACACTGTTTTGATAAATTAATATCGCAACGTAATAAGCAAACGGTTGCTGTTGTGACATCCGCTGCTGTATCGACTAAGTTACCCTCTCCAATCTTAGATGAACAAAAAATAGAGCAAAAAAGAGTTGATAGCTTTGCGCAAGAGCATTTGAAAAAAACCAAAGAGAAACAAGGTCCGAAAAGTATTGTTTCTACGGTAACTAAGCTAAAGAAGCTTATCAGAGGCCAGTGGGTTATTTTTCTTGAGAATGGTCAAAAATGGCAACAAAAAGATACTGCACGCCTAAATTTGAAAGTAGGTAATAAAGTTCGTCTAGATAAAGGCGCAATGGGAGCTGTTTACTTATATAAAGAAGGCACTCATCGTAGTATTAAAGTTAAGCGTCTTGAATAGCTTTATTTGTAATGCTAATTGATATAGGTGTTAATTTAACTAATAAACGCTTTGATAAAGACCGAGATGAGCTAATTATTCGGGCTAAAGATCAAGGTGTAAAAAAGCTTTTAATTACAGGTACAAATGTCGTTGAAAGCCAAAAAGCTGTAGCCTTATGCCAAGACTATCAGCAGAAATATCCTGATACCTTATATAGCACGGCTGGTGTTCACCCTCATGATGCCGATGGGGTTGATGCTGATTACCTTATGCAATTGACTTTACTCGCCAAAAAAACTCATGTTAAAGCTATAGGTGAATGCGGTTTAGATTTTAATCGTAACTTTTCTGAGCCAGTACAACAGATAAAAGTTTTTAAAGAACAAATATCATTAGCTGCAGAGCTTGATATGCCTTTATTTTTACATCAACGAGATGCCTTTTCCCCTTGGTTCACAGAATTAAAGCCTTTTATTGATAAAGTGCCTGCGATGGTGTCCCATTGCTTTACAGGTAATAAAGCCGAATTAGAACAATGTTTGGCTGCAAATATGTATATTGGCATAACAGGTTGGCTTTGTGATGAGCGTAGAGGGAAAGAATTACAAGAAATCATAAAGTTAATTCCTCTTAATCGTTTACTTATTGAGACAGACGCCCCTTACCTCACGCCAAGAACAATTAGACCTCGCCCTAAAAGTAGTCGTAATGAACCAAGTTTTTTACCCTATATAGTGCAAAAAATAGCAGAATTAACAGCTATTGACCCTAATGAATTAGCTTGTCAAACTACTGCTAATGCCAATCAAGTTTTTAACTTATAAAGAGGCTAGCTGTGACTGATTCAACTTTCCAATGCAACGAAGCCATTTTTCAAGGATTAGCAATAGGTTCCGTTTTTTGTTTAGTAGTAGTGCTAACGATAGGTTACATTTTCTTTCGTAAAAGTACGGTAGAAAAAGAGTCCTTAGAAAAGCAATTAGAGCAAGTTAAACAAGAAGTCTTATCAGTAAAAAACTCTTATCAATTATTGTTGGAAGAGCAGCAAGAAAGCCAAGATTTACTTGAAGAAAGAGTTCAAGAGCGTACTTTAGAGTTGCATATTACATTGCAGGAGCTAGAAGAGGCTAATCATGAGCTTGAACAAAAGAATACCTTAGATGAATTAACAGGGTTATTTAACCGTAGATTTTATGATCAGAAAATTCTTGCTGAATACCGTCGTAGTAAACGTAATTTAACTCCACTAAGTTTAATTATTATTGATATTGACTACTTTAAGGCTGTTAATGATAACTATGGCCACTTGGCAGGTGATTATTGTTTAATCTGGCTTAGTAATCACCTTAAGAAAAGCTTGAAGCGTGGTAGTGATATGGCCTTTCGTTACGGCGGTGAAGAATTTTGTATCATCTTACCTGACACAGATGAAAAAGGTGCGGTAGTTTTTGCTGAAGCATTAAGAGCTGCTATAGAATATCAGCCGTGCAACCATGAAAATATAGATATACCATTAACGATTAGTAGTGGTATTTTCACTTATATACAGCAAAAAGATATACAACCTGAGCAGATGTTCACAAAAGCAGATAAAGCCCTTTATGAGGCAAAGCATAATGGACGTAATCAGGTGCATGTGTATAAAGAACTTATTGAATAACCCGTAATAACATTCAGGAAAAATTATGAATAACAACCTTACTTTTGGTCAATATCCCGCTCGTCGTATGCGCCGTATGCGCAAAGATGAATACACGCGTCGTTTAATGGCAGAGAACCAATTAACAGTAGATGACTTAATTTATCCTGTATTTGTTCTAGAAGGTGAAAATCAGTGTGAAAAAATATCATCTATGCCTGGAGTAGAGCGAAAGAGTATTGATTTACTGTTAGAAGAAGCGCAAGAGTTAGTCGATTTAGGCATTCCTGCTATTGCAATTTTTCCTGTGACACCAGCTGATAAAAAGTCTTTAATGGCGGAAGAAGCTTATAATGCTGATGGTTTAGCACAACGTACTGTACGAGCTTTAAAAGAGAAATTTCCACAGTTGGCTGTTATTACTGATGTTGCACTTGATCCTTTCACTACACATGGCCAAGACGGTATTTTAAGTGAAAGTGATGATAATAAAGCAGGCGCTACAGGTTATGTTTTAAATGACATCACAACTGAAATATTGGTAAAGCAAGCAATATCGCATGCACAAGCGGGTGCAGATATTGTCGCACCGTCAGACATGATGGATGGCCGCGTTGGTGCTATACGCGAAGGGTTAGAAGCGCAAGGTTTTGTTAATACTAAAATATTGGCGTATTCTGCTAAATACGCTTCTAATTACTATGGCCCATTTCGCGATGCGGTTGGTTCAGCTAGTAACTTAAAAGGCGGAGATAAGCACACTTATCAAATGGATCCTGCAAATAGCAATGAAGCACTACATGAAATAGCACAAGACATTAGTGAAGGTGCGGATATGGTAATGGTTAAACCTGGTATGCCATACTTAGATATAGTTCGTCGCGCTAAAGATACTTTCCAAGTTCCTACTTATGCGTATCAAGTAAGTGGCGAATATGCGATGCATATGGCCGCTATTCAAAATGGTTGGCTAGCTGAAAAACCGTGCGTGATGGAAGGCTTATTAGCTTTTAAACGTGCAGGTGCTGATGGCATATTGACGTATTTTGCTAAGCAAGTGGCAAGATGGTTAAAAGAAGATAAATAGTAAAATAGAACTCTATATCAAGTCTATTGAGTTATTTAATTCACACTTAATGAGAATTAAATAACTCTTTGAGAAGGCAGCATTTCGTATAATAACCCTTCTCGAAGTGCTCCAGTAGACAGTGTTAATTCAGAAATTTTTAATACCTTAAATATTGCGATAAGAATACTTAAGCCACTAGCGAGTACAGGTTTTCTATCTTCTCGCAGTCCTGATAGTTGAATATTGTCAATACTTCTGTAGTTAATCAATTCCTGTTTTATTTCTTGCATAAATGCAGCAGTAATTTTAACTGGCTGTTGTCTATCACGTAAAATCTCAGCTAAAGCTTGCATACATCCTGAGCTACCTAATGCAGATTGCCAGCCTAATAGAGAGAATTTTTCAGAAATAGAATGAATTTTTTCACTTGCTGCACAGATCGCCGTAGTAAAGTTTTTCTCTGTTAATAAACCATCAGAAAAGAATTTTTCTCTATAACTAACACAGCCCATATTAACACTAATGGCATGTTTAGCTTCGAAGCCTTGGCCAATAATTAACTCAGTACTTGCGCCACCAATATCAATAACCAAACGCTTTTTATTACAATCACCTTGCGATGTATGAGCAACACCACTGTAAATGGTTTTGGCTTCTTGCTCACCACTAAGTAAATTGATTTTTAATGGCAAAATTGTATTTGCTTGAACTAGAAAGTCATCACGATTTATTGCTATTCTCAGCGTTGCAGTAGTGACGATACGAATATTATTAAGAGGAATACCATTGAGGTATTTTGAAAATAAAGTTAAGCAATCAAGCCCACGAATAATCGCTTCATTACTTAATTCATTCTTGCTGTTTAAACCTGCTGCTAAGCGAACTTTTTGTTTTACTTTCTCAACAATCTCAAGCTGATTGTTTTTAAGTTGAGTAATCTGCAAAAAAAAACTATTTGACCCTAAATCAATCACAGCAAAATGTGAGTCGGTATATTGTACATTTGGCTGTGATATTTTTTTTTGCATAGTTTTTTAAATGGTAAAGTTAACGGCGTGGACGAGAATTGTTGTTAGGCTTGAAATTACCGCGATTCCCTTGACGATTTCCACTTCTGTTACCATCAGGCTTATGACGACGTTGGCGTGGTTTAGGGCGAGGTAAATCATCTAGCAGTGCTTCATGTAGATATTTTGTTACTGGCAATGGATGTTCAATGTATTCTTCAATTGCAGGTAAGTTAAATACATATTGCTCACAAGCCAAGCTAATGGCGTGTCCCGTTGCACCAGCACGACCTGTACGACCAATACGATGAACATAATCTTCACAATCGTCAGGTAAGTCGTAATTAAATACATGAGTTACTGAAGGAATATGTAAACCACGAGCAGCTACATCTGTCGCAACTAAAATATCTAAACTACCTTCAGTAAACTGCTCTAATATTTTTAGGCGTTTTTTCTGTGGTACATCACCCGTTAATAAACCAACGCGTAACTTATCTGCAACAAGGTGATCAAATAACTTTTCACAAACATGTTTAGTGTTAGCAAAAATAATGGCTTTTTCAGGCCAGTCTTCTTCTATTAATGTTTGTAATAACGCCATTTTATCTTCGTTAGAAGGATAAAATAATTCTTCAGTGATGCGAGTATTTGTTTTTTGTTCTGGTGCAATTTCTACACTGGTTGGATCATTCATATGCTCGAAAGCAAGTTCTTTAACTCTAAATGATAAGGTAGCCGAAAACAGCATACTTAAACGCTGTTTAGCAGGTGGCATTTTATTAAACATATAACGAATATCTTTGATAAAGCCTAAATCGAACATTCTGTCGGCTTCGTCAAGTACAATAACTTCGATATTGCTTAGGTTATAAACGCCTTGTTTTAAATAGTCCAATAAGCGACCACAGGTGCCAATTAAAATATCGACTCCCTGTTCTAGCTCTAAACGTTGACTTTCATAACCTTCGCCGCCGTAAACAATACCAAGACGTAGCCCAGTACTTTTTGACATTTCGATAGCGTCACGATGAATTTGAATAGCAAGTTCACGTGTTGGCGCCATTATTAATGCACGAGGTTGATTATGCGTCGGCTTTTCTACTTTCAACAATTGATGATAAGTTGCAGCGAGAAATGCGATGGTTTTACCTTCACCTGTTTGAGCTTGGCCTGCGATGTCAGTACCTTGAAGCAATACGGGTAAAGATTGTTCCTGAATGGACGTACAATGTTGGAAGCCCATGGCTTCTAATCCGGTTACTACTTGCGGAGCAAGATTTAAGTCAGCGAATTTTGTTTCTGTTAAGTGTGTTTTTTTCATGGCGCTAGCTTAACATTATAGTTAGTTAATAACTAACTTTAGCGGCGTTAAGTGAATATAAATAAAAACAAACTTGAAAAATAGGCAAAATACCCTCATAAAGGTATAATATCGAAATTAAATAGTGTGGCAAAGTTGCCGTAAGAGACGGAGAGTATAATGAACGATAAAATTGTTCAGTTAACAGATGATAGTTTTGAAGCAGATGTTTTAAAAGCGTCTGGTCTAGTTTTAGTAGATTTTTGGGCTGAGTGGTGTGGTCCTTGTAAAATGATAGCGCCAGTTCTTGACGATATCGCGGTAGAATATGACGGTAAAGTTACTGTTGGTAAATTAAATATCGATCAAAATTCTGATACACCACCTAAGTATGGCGTACGTGGAATTCCAACATTATTATTATTTAAAGATGGTGAAATTGCTGATACTAAAGTTGGCGCTTTATCAAAAACTCAATTAAAAGAGTTTTTAGATAAAAACCTTTAATGAGTAATTGAGTACATAAAAAAACCTGAATTTAATTCAGGTTTTTTTATGAGAGTTTAAAAATAATTGATTACATTTTGACTAGCGACTTTACCTAATTAACTTTTAATGTTAGATTTAGTCCCTAAGTATAAAATAACATTTCTATATTCCTATTCTTTTATCTACTGTTGCTACGTTAATCACTTTTTTCATAAGCTTTTTACTAGATAATAAGATTAAAACACACATATAAAATAAACTGTCATCGGCAATCGCCAAGACATAACCACTTAAAATAGTTTAAGAAACCCCCTATGAATCTTACCGAACTGAAAGAAAAATCCATTAATGAATTGGTTAAACTAGCTGAGTCTATGAAGCTAGAAAACCTTTCTAGAACACGCAAACAAGACATAATTTTTGCTATCTTAAAGAAGCACGCTGAAAATGATAATGATATTTTTGGTGGCGGCGTTTTAGAAATATTACAAGATGGTTTTGGCTTTTTACGCTCAGCCGACTCTTCATATTTAGCTGGTCCTGATGATATTTATGTTTCACCAAGCCAAATCCGTCGTTTTAGCATGCGTACAGGTGACACAATTCAAGGTAAAATTCGTTCACCTAAAAAAGGGGAGCGTTACTTTGCCTTATTAAAAGTAACTGAAGTTAACTTTGACCGTCCTGAAAATACGCGCAATAAGATTTTATTTGAAAACTTAACACCTATTCACCCTACTGATCGCTTAACTATGGAGCGAGGTAATGGTTCTACTGAAGATATCACCGCACGTGTATTAGATTTAGCATCGCCAATTGGTAAAGGTCAACGTGGTTTAATCGTAGCACCACCAAAAGCAGGTAAAACGCTTTTATTACAAAATATTGCCCAAAGCATTGCTCATAATCACCCAGATGCAGAATTAATGGTTTTACTAATTGATGAGCGTCCAGAAGAAGTTACTGAAATGCAGCGCTTAGTAAAAGGTGAAGTTGTTGCTTCAACATTTGATGAGCCAGCATCCCGCCATGTACAAGTTGCTGAAATGGTTATTGAGAAAGCTAAGCGTTTAGTTGAGCATAAAAAAGATGTTGTGATTTTACTTGATTCAGTAACTCGTTTAGCGCGTGCTTACAATACAGTAGTGCCGTCATCAGGTAAGATATTGACTGGTGGTGTTGATGCGAATGCATTACATCGCCCTAAACGTTTCTTCGGTGCTGCACGTAATATTGAAGAAGGTGGTAGCTTAACTATTATTGCTACGGCATTAGTAGAAACGGGTTCTAAAATGGACGAAGTTATCTACGAAGAATTTAAAGGTACAGGTAATATGGAATTACACCTGTCACGTAAAATCTCAGAAAAACGTGTATTCCCAGCGATTAATATTAATCGTAGTGGCACGCGTCGTGAAGAGTTAATTACTAAGCCAGATGAACTACAAAAAATGTGGATCTTACGTAAAATTGTTCATGAAATGGATGAAATAGGTGCCATTGAATTCCTTATTGATAAGTTAGCAATGACTAAAACCAATAATGAGTTTTTTGATTCAATGAAACGCAAGTAATTTTCTGTTTCTGATAGAAAACCAGTCATACCGGCTGGTTTTTTTGTTTTTAAAACGCTTTTAATAATTTAGTGGCATTTATGAAATATAACGATTTAAGAGACTTTATCAGTCAGCTTGAAGCAATAGGGCAATTGAAGCGGATTACTGCACCTATTTCTACGCATCTAGCTATGACTGAAATTAGCGATCGTACATTACGTGCAAAAGGGCCTGCATTATTATTTGAGAACGCTGTTGATGAAAATGGCCAGCCTCATAATATGCCAATACTGACAAATTTATTTGGAACCCCTGATAGAGTCGCACTTGCCATGGGGCAAGAAAACGTTACCGCTTTACGTGAAGTAGGTAAGCTTTTAGCAATGCTTAAAGAGCCTGAGCCACCAACAGGTCTTCGTGATGCGCTTGATAAAATTCCTGTTTATAAGCAGGTACTTAATATGCCGGTTAAAGTCATTAAAAAGCCACTTTGTCAGCAAATAGTATTAAGTGGTGATGATGTAGACTTAGCTAAATTGCCTGTGCAAACCTGTTGGCCAGGTGATGTAGCTCCCTTAATAACTTGGGGCTTAACTATCACTAAAGGACCTTATAAAGAGCGACAAAACTTAGGTATTTATCGACAGCAGGTTTTATCTAAAAATAAAGTGATTATGCGCTGGTTATCTCACCGTGGTGGTGCGTTAGACTTTCAAGAGTTTAAGAAAACTAATCCAGGAGAGAAGTATCCTGTTTCTGTCGCTTTAGGAGCCGATCCTGCGACTATTCTTGGCGCGGTTACACCAGTGCCAGATACCTTATCAGAGTATGCCTTTGCTGGTTTGTTACGTGGCTCTAAAACAGAAGTGGCCAAGTCAATAAGTAATGACTTGCAAGTACCTGCAACAGCAGAAATTATTTTAGAAGGGTATTTAGACCCTGAAGAAACTGCGCCAGAAGGTCCTTATGGTGATCACACAGGTTACTATAACGAAGTGGATAACTTTCCTGTTTTTACCGTGACGCATATAACCATGCGAAAGAATGCTATCTACCATAGTACTTACACCGGAAGGCCGCCAGATGAACCGGCTATTTTAGGTGTAGCATTAAATGAAGTGTTTGTTCCAATTTTACAAAAACAATTCCCTGAAATTCAAGACTTCTATTTACCACCAGAAGGATGCTCGTATCGCTTAGCAGTTGTTACTATTAAGAAACAATATGCAGGGCATGCTAAACGAGTGATGATGGGGGTTTGGTCGTTCTTAAGACAGTTTATGTATACAAAGTTTGTCATTGTTTGTGATGATGATGTTGATGCTAGAAACTGGGAAGATGTTATCTGGGCTATGACTACACGCATGGATCCAAGCCGTGATACTGTGTTAATTGAAAATACTCCAATAGATTATTTGGATTTTGCTTCACCTGTATCTGGACTTGGTTCTAAAATGGGTTTAGATGCAACCAATAAATGGCCGGGCGAAACAGACAGAGAGTGGGGTGTTCCCATTGAGATGACTGATAAAATCAAACAACAAGTTGACGATATTTGGGATGATTTAGCTATCATTCCTCAAGTAAATAACTAAATTAAAGAGATATATTAATGAAAACAATTAGCTGCCAAATAGTGTCATTGACCTCACTTACGGCTCATGTGTTTAAAGTTTTATTGAAACCAGCAGAAAAAGTAGATTTTATTGCTGGGCAGTATTTAAATTTTGTAATGAGTGATGAAGATAAGCGTCCATTTTCAATTGCAAGCTCACCAAATAGTGATTTAATTGAATTACAAATAGGTGCTTTTATTGCTGACAGTTACCCAATGCAAGTAATAGAGCGCATTAAATCTTCGCAAGCAGAAGGCAAATCTATCAACATTGAAGTTGCTGCGGGTAATGCGCAATTACGTACTGAAAGCGAACGTCCCTTATTATTATTGGCAGGCGGAACAGGCTTTTCTTATATCAAGTCAATGTTTGAATATTTAGCAGAACAAAACTCACAACGCCATATTCTGGTTTATTGGGGACTGCGAGAGTTAGATGCTGCCTATGAGCTTGAAGAAACAGCGGCAACTATTGCTAAATTGCCAAATGCTAACTTTATTCCTGTTATTGAAAATGTAGATGAAAATACACAATGGCAAGGAAAGACAGGCTTAGTTCACCAAGCTGCAATGCATGATATTGTTAGTTTAGAGCCATATGATATCTACCTTGCAGGACGTTTTGAAATGGTTGGAGCTATTCGAGGTGACTTCATCGAACATGGGGCTTTGGTTGAGCATATGTATGCCGATGCATTTGCTTTCATTTAAAAGCACTTTTACTATCATCTAATTCGTTATTATTTTGAATTTTTCTAAGGCTGATAAATAATGACGTATAGAATTACAGATAATAAAGATGAAATGGATATTGATGCTATTCATCGCTATCTTACTCATTCATATTGGGCTAAAGGTGTGCCTAAATCAGTTGTGATTAAGGCGTTTGACAATTCACTTTGTTTTGCGGTTATTGTTGAAAATGATAACAATAAAACAGAACAAGTGGGCTTTGCTCGATTGATAACAGACTACGCCACTTTTGCTTACTTAGCTGATGTGTATATATTAAAAGAGCATCGAGGCCGAGGACTGAGTAAATTAATGATGAAGCAAATTATTAATCATCCTCAGTTGCAAGGGTTGCGACGAATGATGCTAGCAACTAGAGATGCTCATGGTTTGTATAAACAATTTGGCTTTACTGAAGTAACAGAACAAAAAATGTTTATGCAGTTATGGGCGCCTGATGTTTACTCTCAGACGCCATAGCTAATACCAAGTTGATTAAGTTTTTCCCACTCAGCGAGAATCAAATTGGTATAACTACATTGCTTGAACTTTAACCCACACTTCATTTGCTGCTTGATGCTGACCTTCTTCGGTTAATGCTTGAGCAAAAGCTTGTAGATCTTGTTTGTCGTATTGCTTTCCTTCTAGCTTAATTAAACTACCAAAAGCTTTTTCAGCCATAGACCATTGTTCACTCATTAGTGCCAAATGCCCTAAACAACTTAGCCATAGAGGGTTTAAGTTATCACCATGAAGGTGTTTTTGGACTAAAGCAATTAATGGCTCGCTTTGTTTCATTGGTAATGAACGCAATTGTTTTAGGTAGTTAGCCTTAGGTTGGTTCTTTAACATAGGTGAAATTAGCTTAATTAGTGGCTCAGTAATGCTTTGCTCTGCAAGTACTCGACAATAAGCAAATAACGGAATCTCTCTCTGCTTCACTTTGCGTCCTAGAGATTTCCAGTAATTTAATAAACTAGTTTCATCTTGTGTTGTAACAATATGATTAAACGCACCGTAATAGGCTTTCGTTTCCCAGTTTTTAATTGCCTCATCAGAAATTGATTTTTCTTTACGTGCAATAATCAAATAATCTACTGCTGACTCGAAACGATTTTCAATAAGGCATAAATCAATTTCTAGTGCTAATAGTCGTGTGTCATGGCCAATTTGTTTATGGTTTTCATCAATGAGCTTACGAGCTTTTTTATATGTTTCAGCTGAAGCTTGATTCATTAAAAGCTTAACTTTAACAATTAAACTCGCTAGATCGCCATTGGCAGACTTTTCTGTTTCTTGCTCTAATAAATCTAAGTAATGATTTGTGTTACTATCTAATTGCTGTTTTGCTGAGGCAGCTGCTGCCAGTAAATAAGCACTTTTTTGTCGCTTGGCCGGCTCGGCACTCTTAGCGAATAGTTGTTCTGCTCCTTGATAATCTTCTAGCATATAGGCAGCAAGACCTTTATTGAAATTAGCAATACCACGTTTTCTACTGGCAAATGCAAAAACATTCCATGCCTTGAAACTTATGTTTAAAGTACCAAGCAGCGCTTTATAAATTACAAAAGCACTAATAGAAAATAATGCTAAAATAATCATTGCAGATAGTATTGTTAATTCAATTATGGTTTCACCCATAGCAATTAAAATATAGCCTTTTTCATCAATTAAGAGTGGACTAAGCGCTAAAACAGCGAAGAATAATATTATGATGGCAATAAAACGAATCATATTATCTCCTCCTCATTTTCAGCTTTAGGCTGTTCATCTTGCTGTTTTGGTGCAGAAGAAGACTGTTCAGGCTCTGCGGCATCAACTTGCTTTTCTGAGGGTGCTTCTTCAACTACTTCAACAGTTTCTGTAGGTAAAGGAACAGGCGCTGCTGCTTCATAATTTTTTATCGCTGTTCTGATAGCAGTTAAAGACGTTAATTCACTTGGATATTCAAAGCTAACACGTTGTGTTTGTAAATCTGTTAGTGCAGCCAAAAAGCGTTTATTTTTAGCTTCTTCAATATCAAAAAATTCAGTGAACCATAGTTTGATATCAGCTAATGACTTCTGATAAATATCAGATTTACGCTCGCTTGCTGCCCACAAAGCTAATTGAATTTTTAATTTTATATTTTGTTTTAAATGTTGCTGCTGCTTTGGTGTTACTAAAGGCTCAACCATGCCTGTTCTTTGTCGAACGCGAATAAAGTCATCAAGGAATTTCTGCCAAGTTTTAGTTAAATTAGCTTGCCAATCGTTAATGTCGCTTGATAATTCTTGATTGATATTATCTTCAGCGCCAACTTCTACCATGGCTAACGGCAGCATAGCTATTTGATTGTTCATTGCCATTAAAGTTAAAACAACTTCGTCTGTTTGTAATACAGGCATCAGCTCAAGAGACTTTATATCTTCATGAACTAATTTACGTGCAGGTAAAAAAGTAGGGTCATTGAGGTCAGCTAAACGAGCATCGGCATTTTTTAGTAAACCAATAGCTGCTGTGGTGTCATGTTCTAGCAATAATGTTCTAGCGGCAACACGAACCAAGTATTCAGCTTCATGTAATAACCAATCACTTGGTTGTCGCTGCTTAACTTGACGTTCAAGCTCTTCAACCATTTCCTTGAGCTCAATTATTTTAGCTGAACTGGTATCATTAAGCTGATCGGAGATTAGCTGCAACTGTGAAGAGAATGTTCTCTGCTGCGTGTTAAGTGCTTGTTGCATTTGAGCTTGGTATTGATTAGATGAAGCATTACTTTTGCTTTCTATCTGGTTTGAAAGCTGAGCAGTCAGTAATTGGCTTTGCTGTTGCTGCCAAAAATAGTGAGCGGCAGTACTACCAAGTGCAATAACAATCGCAACAATTGCTAACTTTGACACTTTATTTTTATTCTTGTCTTTATCAGCCGGTTCTTTTACTTCTTTGGTTGGCACTTTTTTAGGTGCAGGTTTGGCTGTTTTAGAGGCAGGTGTTTGGGTACTAGTATTTTTTTTTGCTTCAGTACTTAATGGGGGCTTTTTATCAGTCATGTTTCATTCCATTATTGAATTTTGTACTATTCAAAAAACGCTTGAAAGCGAGTTATTCCGACGTTTAAGCTTTCGGAATATAATCATTCACATTTAAATCTTCAATTAAGATATCATGAAGATAACGGATGGTGAATAGATACGATTTTTATTATTTAATATTTCTTTATCATTAATGTTTCTAGTGCTGTGCTAATGGCTTTTTCATTAGCCCCATCACTTTGTACGACATTGGCTAAACCTAGCTTTTGTGCGAGGTTGGCAATACGCTTACTTGCTACTATCCAAGTACAATGATGTCGCCAATACTCAGTCATCTCATTGTTTACATTTATGTCAGTAGCCTTTACTAATTGTATAAGTTTCTCTAATAGTGCGTTACTAGTAACGACAATACAATTAATTTGTTGTTGATGCCATTGCTTATCTATATCTTTGGGGAATGTTCGCCATACCCTTTGATAGCTTTCTAGATATTGTGTTGCTGCACCACGTTTATTTAGTTCTGTTGCTAAATGTTCTCTACCACCATCACCACGAACTATGGTGATTTTTTTATTTAATACATTTTTATTCAATAGGCTTAGCGTTAACAAGCCCTCGCTATTTTCTTGCGATGGACAATGTATGTTTTCTAGTGCTAAAGCATGTAACGCTGCTTTTGTTGCTTTACCCACTGCAATAATATGTTGATACTGCCAATGTTTTGCAGCAATGCAAATATTGGCAAACTCAACGGCCGCAACACTAACAAAAATTATAATATCAGCCGTTGTTAGCATTTGTTTACTTTGTTGATTATCAGCCAGTGGCTGATAATCAAATAACGGCTGACTAATGCAAGTAACATCTTGTTTGCTAAGTAACGAAGATAGTGCCTGTGCTTTTTTTTCTGGCCGCACAACTAAAACGTTAAGCTGCTTGTTATTATTGGTTGTCTGCATAAACCTGTTTTAAAATTTTATCTGCACCGCGGCTAAGTAACTCTTGCGCTAGGGTATTACCAAGGGCTTCACCTTGTTCTACAGGACCTGTGATTTCACTTTCGATCATTTCACTACCATCTACTGCGCCAACTAAACCACGTAAATGAACTTCTTTACCGTCAGCTGAAATAACACTATAGCTAGCAATTGGTACCTGACAGCCACCCTCTAATGCTTTGTTCATTGCACGCTCTGTTAATACACGAATACGTGTAGTGCTACACTCAAGCGGTGCTAATAAGGCTTTAATAGTATCGTCATTGATGCGACATTCTATACCCACAGCGCCTTGTCCATTTGCAGGTAACATTTCTTCTGGTTCTATATATTGTGCGATGCGTTCACTCATTTTTAAGCGAATTAAGCCGGCTGATGCTAAGATGATGGCGTCGTATTGCCCTTCATCTAATTTCTTTAAGCGAGTATTTACATTGCCGCGTAAATCTCGAATGTCTAAGTCAGGTCGACTCGCTTTTAATTGACATTGACGTCTTAAGCTTGAGGTGCCAACAATCGCACCTTGAGGTAAGTCGCTAAGGTTAGCATAAATGTTTGAAACAAAAGCATCGCGAGGATCTTCACGAGGGCAAATTACTTCTAAACCTAAGCCTTCAGGGAAATCAACCGGTACATCTTTCATTGAGTGAACAGCAATGTCAGCTCGTCCTTCTAGCATGGCAACTTCAAGTTCTTTAACGAATAAACCTTTACCGCCAACTTTAGCTAAAGGTGTATCTAAAATAATATCGCCTTTAGTCGTCATTGGTACAAGTTCAACGGTAATGTCTTGATGAAAATGCTCTAGTTGTGCTTTTACATATTCTGCTTGCCATAAGGCTAAGGCGCTTTTGCGTGTTGCTATTCGTACTGTAGTCATATGTCTTGTTCTCAAAAATTGATGCTATTGTGCTGTTAAGGTTATTTCAGTCTCGGCTTGCTTAGTTACTGCCTGTCTCTTATACACATCTCCGAGCCCACGAGACGTAGAGGAATCTCGTAT
>CAJXUT010000037.1 GCA_913061365.1 uncultured Colwellia sp. | reverse complement strand
GTCAGATGTGTATAAGAGACAGACGCTCAAGCGTTGCTGCTTCGTAGCCCATCAATCCAAAACGTCTTGCTAAAACTTCTCTTTGCTTTGAATTCAGTTCATTAAGCCAGCCTACAATATTATTGCTCATATCCTCAGACTGTAAGTTGCTTTCAGGGCCATCACTTTTTTCGTCCGCAATCACTTCAAGTAATGCTTTATCAGAATCCCCAGAAAAAGGAGTGTCTACAGAAGTAATTCGTTCATTCAAACGCAACATCTTTGTTACATCAGCGACAGGACGATCAAGAGAGCTAGCAATATCTTCTGCTGTGGGCTCATGATCAAGCTTTTGAACAAGTTCACGAGAGGTACGCAAATATATATTTAGTTCTTTAACAACATGAATAGGTAATCTAATTGTACGAGTTTGATTCATAATCGCTCGTTCGATCGTTTGGCGAATCCACCATGTGGCATAGGTTGAAAATCGAAATCCGCGTTCCGGATCAAATTTTTCTACTGCACGAATTAAACCTAAATTACCCTCTTCAATTAAATCTAATAAAGGTAAACCACGGTTATTGTATCGGCGAGCAATTTTGACGACTAACCGTAAGTTACTTTCAATCATACGTTTTCTAGAGGGTTCATCCCCTTTAAGAGATAGACGAGAAAAGTAAACTTCTTCCTCTGCAGTCAGCAGTGGAGAGAATCCAATTTCACTTAAATAAATTTGAGTTGCATCTAAGCTTGACGGTGCATCTTCTTTACCTTTCAGTACTGTGGCTTTTTTTTCTTGTTTTACCATAGTGTTCTCCCTTAAGTAACAAAGTTAATTAATTATAAATATTCAGTCCTTATTTCAGTTATTTTCCAATTTTCGTTAATCATTATTAAGCTTACAATTTGTCTATTTACCCAAAATCCCCTTATTGATTTTTTGGTAAATACTTCAGAGGGTCCACCGATTTACCACGAAAGCGCACTTCAAAATGAAGCATAACTCTTTGTGCATCGGTATTACCCATTTTAGCAATAACATCTCCAGACTTAATCTTTTGCTGCTCTTTCACTAAAATTTTATCATTATGAGCATAAGCACTAAGGTAATCATCATTGTGTTTTATAATAACTAACTTACCATATCCTCGTAATGCACTACCTGCATAGACAACCTTACCGCTTGCCGCTGATCTAATATTGGTACCGCGACGTCCTGCAATATCTATCCCTTTATTACCTTGAGCTTTAGAAGAAAATTTTGCTATAACATTACCTTTAACAGGCCATTGCCAACGTCTAATTTTCTGCGAAAAACTTTCTTTTTCTTGCTCATTTTGTACTATTTTCTTTCTGTTTACATTTTCACCATACGCCTGCTTTTTAGAAGATGCAACAGTCTTTTTAGTCACTTTATCACTGGTCAGATTAGAGCTTTTAGTCTGCTTTTTGCTCGAGTGCTTGCTACTACTAGCTTTCGAACTTTTCCTTTTGTTTTTAGAGACTAAAAATAATTTTTGCCCTGAATAAATACGATAAGGCGCTTTAATACCATTCAATTGAGCTATTTTTCGCACGTCAGAGTTAGCTCTCCACGCAATGGAATAAAGTGTTTCGCCAGAGCGAACAATATATTCTTTAGCGCTAATACTGGTCTTAGCACTCTTTTTTAAAGGGGTACTGCCATAGATATTTATGACAGGTGCAGGTTTTTCTCTAGATGAACAGGCAAAAAGATTTATTGAAATAAAAATACAGCAGAGTATTTTTAAAAATAGGGAAACAGTATTAGTTTTAGTCTCTGGGTTGAGACTACAACTAATATAAGTATCGCTGTTATTGACGCGTTTAGTTACCATATGAACGAAAGGCTATTATGATCAGCGTAAAATAAAGTAAGCAATTATAATCAGGGCAACTAATCCCCAACCCAATACATCAACCCATTTACGCAAATTTTTCTCCATTGCACTGCCGCCCCATTTAATAAGTCCAGCAACAAGAAAGAACCTTAATCCTCGACCGATTGCAGAGGCGAGTAAAAAAGGTAAGAAAGCCATCTGAAGAAAACCAGCACTTACTGTAAATAATTTATAAGGGATAGGAGAGAAGCCCGCAATAAATACAACCCACACACCCCATTCACCAAACCAATTCATTGCGGTATCAAAACGCGCTTGATAGCCAAATTGTGTTATTAAAGGCTGTATCCATGGCTCGAACATCAGATAACCTAATATATATCCAACAGTGCCACCCAAAATTGAGGAAACAGTGGTTAATGTAGCTAAACGCCACGCTTTGTTAGGTTTGGCTAAAACCATAGGTGCTAGTAGCACATCAGGTGGAATAGGAAAAAATACAGATTCAGCAAACGTTAATAGTGCAAGCATACGTGGGGCAAATTTGTGCTCTGCCCATTTTAGTGTCCAATCATAAATTGCAGTGAACAATTTCATTATAATAAATCTCCTGGTATTAATGGTACAAAGCGCACTGCTTCTACTTGTTGTTCATTATAACTATCACCATGACGGGTAATTATTTTTAAAATTTGTGTTTCTTCTCCTACAGGAATAATAAGGCGCCCACCATCAACAAGTTGTGCTAATAAGGCTTCTGGTACGCTTGCGGCGCCAGCCGTAACAATAATGGCATCAAAAGGAGCTTTACTAACCCAACCTTGCCAACCATCCCCATGCTTCATCGATATATTATGTAAATCCATAGCTCGTAAACAGCGTTTTGCCTGAAACTGTAATGATTTTATGCGTTCTACAGAATAAACTTTGTCAGTAATTTGCGCCAAAATTGAGGTTTGATACCCTGAACCTGTACCTATTTCAAGGATGCTATTTATTTTATTCCCGTGTTCTCCCAATACAAGTTCCGACATTTTTGCCACAATATAGGGCTGTGAAATGGTTTGTCCCTGCCCTATAGGCAACGCCGTATTATCATAAGCCTTGTGTGCTAGAATCTCAGGAATAAAAATATGGCGAGGTGAATTAGCAATAGCTCGTAAAACAATAGGATTAGTTATCCCTTCTGCTTGAAGTTTTTGCGCGAGTAACTCACCACTTCGTTTTGACTTTCCACCTACTCGACTATTCATACTATTACTTATCATAAGGTTACTTCGCTAATCCACTTTGCCATGCTATCTATACTTTGATGTGCAGTCATATCTACCGTAAGTGGCGTTATTGAAACATAATTATTAGCGACAGCATAAAAATCAGTTCCGTCACCACCATCAAGTTCTTTTCCTAATCGGCCATACCAGTATATGTCTCGTTTCCAAGGGTCTTTCATCTTTTTCATCATTTCAGCTTTATGACGATGTCCAAGACGAGTAACTTTAATTCCTTGTATTTCAGACAAAGGAATATCTGGCACATTTATATTAAGAATTTGGTCTACTGCTAACGGGTGCTTTTGAATCCGCTTTATAATTTTCGCTGTAATAATGGCAGCAGTTTGATAATACTGCTCATGATTACCCAATAGTGAAACAGCAATTGCAGGTATTCCCATATGTCGACCTTCTGTAGCCGCAGCAACAGTTCCAGAATATAGGGTATCGTCACCTAAGTTCGGTCCTTTATTAATTCCTGCAATCACTAAATCAGGAGGAGAAGACATTAATTGGCTAACGCCTAAGTGTACTGCATCTGTTGGCGTGCCATTAACTGAAATAAAGCCATTGTCCAAGGTTTGTGCTCTTAATGGATTAAGCAAGGTCAATGAATTACTTGCGCCACTACAATTACGATCTGGGGCAACTACAGTAACATTAAAGTGTTTCACCAATTCTTGATAAAGGACTTTAATACCTAGAGCATGCACACCGTCATCATTACTTAATAATAATTCCATTTGAGACTAACCCTGCACTCGTTGTGTACCGTCTTGATAATCGATTAATTCACGTAATACCGTAGTCGCATACGAACCTGCAGGTAATATGAAGTTAATCTTAATTGAAGGAAGATTATTTTCATTGTTTTGCTCATCATCTAACACTTGAATATCAGCATTTTGTACAAGCAAACGAATACGGCGACGTTCTTGCTTCAAGCCAAATCGCGGTAAGCCTAGTGAGAATTCGCTATATTTTTCACTCACACTTTCTTCTAAAGCTTTTGGGTTTGCAGTCGTCATTAACTCACCTGCTCCCCACATCGTAGCGGTAATATCGACATCTTTATCCATAAAGCGTTGTAAAATAGATTCGTCAATCTCATCTAGATGAAAAACAGACTGCGTGCCTGCTAGCATTAATACATCACCCTGTTGTAATTGACTGAAGGTATTTTGCTGAATACGTTCGCTAATAATACTATTGAAAATACATGATCTTGCGGCAGACAAATACATACCACGTTTCTTTTTATCTTTAACTTTAGTGCCTGAAAATAATGCTAGGGCTTTATCAATATTACCGCCGTCAATTCCAAAGCGTTGCTCACCAAAATAGTTCGGTACACCTTGCTCCACTATCGCTTTCCAACGATTTTGGAGATCTTCAAGATTGGTCACGTTACGTAAAATTAACTCAAAACGGTTACCCGTTAATGCACCCGTACGAAGTTTTTTGTTATGTCGGGCGTATTCAAGTACTTCAACACCTTCAATGTTGAGATCTTGTAAATCAAAAAGTTGTTTTCCTGGCACATGTACACCAAACCATTGCTCTGTCACGGCAAAGCGGTCTTTTAAGCCTGCATAGGAAACTAATTGCTCTTTTACTTTGAAGTACTTAGCCAGTTCTCTGGCCACAAAAACGGTGTTAGCACCTGTTTTTCTAATATAAATGAATAGGTGTTCACCCTCGCCTATTGGTGCAAAGGGAAGCTGTTCAAATACTTTAAAGTCACTCTTTTTACTGCGTAACAAGCCTGATGATTGGGGCTTTCCATGTAAATACGTAAGTTCTGGTAACATTATTTTTCTCTAATTTATTTCGGTGCGCAGGTAGTTAAGCTATGCATTTAATTTTCATTGGTAGTGATTAGCTACTTGGTGTTAGGTGTTAAAAGTACGACACAGTGAACCGCAATACCTTCCTTTCTACCTGGGAAACCTAACTTCTCAGTTGTGGTAGCTTTAACATTTATCTGTTCTATATCACAAAGTAAGTCTTCACTTAAGCAAGCGCGCATAGCCATTAGATGTGGCGATATTTTTGGCGCTTGGGCTACAATAGTGATATCGCCATTGCCAATTTGATAGCCTTTTTCAATCATTAAATTAACAACATGGCGCAACAAAATTCTACTTGAAATATTTTCATATTGATCATCATTATCAGGGAAATGATTACCAATATCCCCTAAACAAAGTGCACCTAGAATTGCATCACAAAGTGCATGGATAGCTACGTCACCATCTGAATGAGCAATAAAGCCTTGCTCATATGGCACAGCAACTCCTGCCAACATCAATGGCCCTTGACCACCAAACTTATGCACATCATAACCATGTCCTATTCGCATTTTTTATCCTATTTGTTATCCAAACTATATTTATTTAAATTATTAATACCTTAACGTAGTAATAATTTAATTTTGCTGTTGTAAATAAAAAGTTGCTAAAGCCATATCTTCAGGGCGAGTTATTTTGATGTTATCGCGACGTCCTAAAACAAGTAAACTAGGTAAGCCTGCTAATTCAATAGCGGAAGATTCATCTGTAATATCTAAACCTTGTTGCAGCGCACTTTCTATTGATTTTCTTAACTCTGATGTTTTATACATTTGCGGAGTAAACGCATGCCATAAGTGACTTCGATCTATTGTTTGACCAACCCTATTTGAGCTTTTAAGGTTACTCTGCTTCATAGTATCAACCACTTGCGCAGCTAATAAGCCACCACAGTTACTTTTGATACACTCATCAATAATTTTATTTATATCATTATGAGTAATACAGGGGCGAGCTGCATCATGCACCAATATCCACGGATTTTTTTCAACATCAACTGACTTTAATCCATTTAATACTGAATCGACCCGCTCTTTTCCCCCTGATACCCTTATGATATTAGGATTGTTTGCTAAATCTGTTTCTGCAAAGTATTCATCTTCATCACTCACTACAATGATGACTTTGGCTATTTTAGGGTGGCTTAATAAACGATAAGTAGTATGTGCTAAGACGCTTTGGTTGTTAATTTCCAAATATTGCTTAGGACATTCGGCCTGCATACGCTTACCTATACCAGCAGCAGGAATAATAACCAGAAATGAGTCGTCGTTTTGGGCAGGCTTAATCACAACTATTTAGTTCCTTTATTTTAAAGTGCTTTATTAGTTTGTTTATTATTAGGAATAAGTCGGAAAAAAGTTTCATTTTCTTTAATCATACCCAATTCATTACGCGCACGCTCTTCAATTGCTTCAGTCCCTAATTTTAGATCATCCGTGTCAGCATAGAGTAACTTGTTTCGTTGTCTTAGTTTTGCATTTACTTGTTGTTGGCGAGCGACATCTTCTTGTAACGCAAGATAGTCAGGCACACTATTTTTACCGAACCAAAGTCGGTATTGTAATAAACTAAAAATAATCAGTAAAAGTAACGTAAATTCTCGCATGATTACCTAAAAACAAAGCAGAAAAGATTAACAATTGGCACTATTATATAAGGCTTAAACAGTGTGTAAATGTTTATATGAACTGTTCGAGAAGTTATAAAGGCATTGCCCGCTTGAAATTTTGCCAATCTATCGCACATGAAATCAATAACTCTCGCAAATTTGGAATAACAGGCCTTATCTTTATTGCCATTTTTTGACCTTGCCATTGATGACCAGCACAGGCAGCTGTCATTATTTTTTTGTTTGGTTTTAGCAAACGGTGTGAATTTTTTGAAGGTTCAATTAATGAAAACCAACCTGAAACATTAGTGTGAATTCGCTTCTTTTCAAGATCGACACGATCGATACTGTCTAAAATAATATGTTCAGCTCTTAGTACAGGTACCACTAAGCCCAGTGATGCTTTGTTTGTTTTACTAATAAAGGTTAAATACCAAGAACAGACATCTTGCTCATTTTGAGCTAATACTGATAGTTTACTTGCTTGTTTTGCTGACCAAGTCGCGTTTTGAACATCGAGTATCAGTGGTGATAAACCTGACTCATTAACTTTTACCATAGAGTTAGCTGTTCGACTGATATAGTAAGGTAAGCTTTTTAAGCGACTTTGTAAGTTTTGAGGGTTGTTAATATTTGCATTTGCAAGCAAGCGAATTTCTCGCTCGTAAAGCGCATTACATAATTCTGCAAAATCATTATTTTGCTTATTAGTTTGCCACAGACTATCTTGAGACATTACAAATGAAGTTACTGCTTATCGCTGATTTTATTAACAATATAGCTAAGCATACTTGATTGTGGGAAAAAGATACAATGGCAGATAAATAAAAACCGAACCATTATGGCTCGGTTTTAGTTTTAAACTCACACTATTAGTAATAAGTTACTAATGTATATTTCAAAAATTACTGACCTTTAATTTCTGATAAACCGTTGTAAGTTGCTTTATCACCTAATGCTTCTTCAATGCGTAATAATTGGTTATATTTAGAAACACGATCAGAACGACATAAAGAACCAGTTTTAATTTGACCAGCTGCTGTACCTACCGCTAAATCAGCAATGGTTGCATCTTCAGTTTCACCAGAGCGATGTGAAATAACTGCAGTGTAACCCGCATCTTTTGCCATTTTAATTGCGGCAAGTGTTTCTGTTAATGAACCGATTTGATTAAATTTAATTAAGATAGAGTTAGCGATATTTTTATCGATACCTTCTTTTAAAATCTTAGTATTGGTTACAAATAAATCGTCACCAACAATTTGTACTTTATCGCCTAATAAATCAGTTTGGTATTTAAAGCCATCCCAGTCTGATTCGTCTAAGCCATCTTCAATTGAAACAATTGGGTATTCTTTACAAAGTTCACCTAAGAAGTCAGAAAATTCATTTGAGCTATATTGTTTGCCTTCACCTTTAAGGTCATAAATACCTTTTTCACTATCAAAAAATTCTGAAGCAGCACAATCTAATGCTAAAGTAATGTCAGTACCTAAAGTGTAACCTGCAGCAGCTACGGCTTCTTTAATTACCGCTAAAGCATCAGCATTTGATGCTAAGTTTGGTGCAAAACCACCTTCATCACCAACCGCTGTATTTAAACCTTTTGCAGAAAGAACTTTTTTAAGTGCGTGGAATATTTCTGCACCCATACGTAATGCTTCACTGAAGTTTTTAGCGCCAACAGGCTGAACCATAAACTCTTGAATATCTACGTTATTATCTGCATGTTCACCACCATTGATGATGTTCATCATTGGCACTGGTAAACTATAAACACCCGGAGTGCCATTTAAGTCAGCAATATGTTCAAATAACTGCACGCCTTTATCAACAGCAGCAGCTTTAGCAACCGCCAATGAAACTGCTAAAATAGCATTTGCACCAAATTGCTCTTTATTTTCAGTGCCATCTAAATCAATCATGATTTGATCAATGTTAGCTTGTTCTAAAGCATTTTGACCAATTAGCGCAGGAGTAATATTATTACGGATAGCGGCAACAGCATTTAATACGCCTTTACCTAAATAACGTGCTTTATCACCATCACGTAATTCTAATGCTTCGCGAGAACCTGTTGATGCGCCAGAAGGTGCAGCTGCACGTCCAAAAGCGCCAGACTCAAGATATACATCGGCTTCAACTGTTGGGTTTCCGCGTGAATCCATGATTTCGCGTGCTAAAATTTTACTAATGTTTGACATTATTATTCCTTTACAGAAAGTTAAATTTAAATTTTTTACTTCAATGATAATATATAAACAAAAACCGCAGCACATGGCTACGGTTTTTAATTGCGATTGATTTAACTAGATTGCTGCTTTTGATGTTCAAAAGAGGCAGCAACAAAGCTTTCAAATAATGGATGTCCATCACGTGGAGTTGAATTAAACTCAGGATGAAACTGTCCGGCAATAAACCATGGGTGATCTGGTATTTCAACTACCTCAACTAATGTTTTATCAGTTGATAATCCAGAGAATACCATGCCCGCTTTGCTTAGTTGCTCACGATAATTATTATTTACTTCATAACGATGACGGTGTCTTTCATTAATTGTTTCACTACCATATACGTCACATGCTTTGGTATTTTTCACAAGATGACACAATTGTGAACCTAAACGCATAGTACCACCTAAGTCAGATTGCTCACTGCGGTACTCAACTTGACCTTCTTCATCAAGCCACTCACTGATTAAACCAACAACTGGGTGCGGTGTTTCAGGGTTAAATTCTGTACTATGTGCATCCGCTAAATTTGCAACGTTACGGGCAAATTCAATTAGTGCTACTTGCATACCTAAACAGATACCTAAATAAGGTACATTATTTTCACGGGCATATTGTGCGGCCAAAATTTTACCTTCAACACCACGTTCACCAAAACCGCCAGGCACTAATATAGCATCTAATTCTGATAAAAGTTCAACACCTTTAACTTCAACGTCTTGTGAATCAACATATTTAATATTAACCGTAACTTGGTTTTTAAGGCCGGCATGTTTTAACGCTTCGTTTACTGATTTATAGGCATCTGGTAATTCGATATATTTACCGACCATACCAATATTAATTTCACCTTTAGGGTTAGCTTCATGATAAAGCACTTCTTCCCATTCAGATAAATCAGCTTCAGGTACATCTAAACCAAAGCGTTTAACAACAATCTCATCAGTACCCTGTGCTTTTAACAGCGCTGGAATTTTATAAATACTGTCAACATCGCGCATTGATACAACAGCTCTTTCTTCAACATTAGTGAATAGGGCTATTTTTGCTCGCTCGGCATTAGGAATAGCACGGTCTGAACGACAGACTAAAATATCAGGTAGAATACCGATAGAACGTAAATCTTTTACTGAATGTTGAGTAGGTTTAGTTTTAATTTCACCTGAAGCCGCTAAATAAGGCACTAAGGTAAGGTGCATAAACATAGCCCGTTCACGACCGACTTCAAGTGCCAATTGACGAATAGCTTCTAAGAAAGGCTGTGATTCCATATCACCAACAGTACCGCCAACTTCAACCATAGCGATATCATAACCTTCAGCACCTTCAATCACACGACGCTTAATGTCATTCGTGATATGAGGAATAACTTGAATAGTTGCACCTAAGAATTCACCTTTACGCTCACGCGCAAGAATATCTTGATAAATACGACCTGAAGTAAAGTTATTGCGTTTAGTCATTTTGGTACGAATAAAGCGCTCATAGTGACCTAAATCAAGATCGGTTTCTGCGCCATCTTCAGTAACAAAAACTTCACCATGCTGAATTGGGCTCATCGTGCCGGGATCAACGTTAATATAAGGGTCAAGTTTCAACATGGTTACTTTTAAACCACGTGCTTCAAGTATTGCTGCTAGTGATGCTGCTGCAATACCTTTACCAAGAGACGAAACTACGCCGCCAGTAACAAAAATATATCTAGTTGTCATGTCTACACCGATGTAAGGAAAACTGAAATTTTGTGCTTTATGTTTACAGTATGATTAACTATAACTACTTTCCTTTTTAGTTAAAAAGTACTAAAAAGTGAATGAAATAAGCAGTAAATGTAAATAAAGCAGGACGGGAACGCATTATACGTAAAATCAAGACCAACAACAATAACAACACGCACCTGAACGTTAAAAATAAGCATTTTTTTGTTGATGATAAATGGTTATGATAATTATCCAATTAATGACTTAACGAGCCACATGACTACATCTCTAAAAAAAGTTTTATCTGCGATAGATAATATCAATCAAACTGACACTAATATCACCTTAGTTGATGGCACCGAATATCCTAAAGAACTCATTTATGGTCAACGCATGTCTGACTGCTTAGCTAAACATTGGGATGATGCCAGTGAGTTATTACAAATAGCCGTACGTGCTCAACATATTAAACGTTGGCATTTAAAGCGTACTGAGTTTGAACAAGGTAAAGCAGGCTATTATCAATGGCGTACAGCTTTAGGAAAATTTCATGGTGAATTAGCGGCATCAATAATGCTTGAGCATGGTTATAGCGCTGAGCAAGCGGAACAAACATCAGCAATTATTAGTAAAGATTTAGTCCGCAAAGGGAAGGCAGAAGGAGATGATGATAGCCAAGCATTAGAAGATGTCGCTTGTTTAGTTTTTCTTGAACACTATTTTGATGAGTTTGCCGCCAAATATATCGCAGCAAATAATGAAGCAAAAATTATTAGAATTGTTAAGTTAACATGGAATAAAATGTCTGAAAGAGGTCATAAAATAGCACTAACACTGCCTCTACCTGAGCATTTAGCTACTTTAGTGAATAAAGCATTAGCAGAATAAAAACAACGTAATTCAAATATTGAATATCAGTATTTGAATTACTTACTTATCGGTAATCGCCATAAAAAGATAAATGGTCCAATAACTAGTGCAAAAACAATCGCCGTTAACATAGCGTCTTTCAACAGGTAAGCAGACCAAACAACAGAAAGAATAATCGTAAGTAAAGCAATTCTCTTCGCTTTACGAGGAATAGATCGGTGTTGCTGCCATTCATGAATCAACGGGCCAAAAGTTTTATTTGCCAACAATTTTTTCTGTAATCGCGGTGATGACTTTGCAAAGCAAGCAGCAGCAACAAGCAAAAATGGCGTAGTAGGCAAAATAGGTAAAATAACGCCTAAAATAGCCAAGCCAACAAAAAGTAGCCCTGTTATTTTTAAGAAAAACTTTTTAGTTTTACTTTGCACCTGCGGTGAAACGGGGCATTGAGTTAACTTAAGATCAGATTTTTCATTTATGGCTTTTTCCATTTTACTTATTCCTACGACACTTTTTCCTTAACTATAGCAGTATTATTGGTATCCCTGCTTTTTCGGATAAGTGCATTATCTGTTTCAACTATCTCTTGCTTTACTAATGACTTAGCTAATCTATCATAAAGTAATACATTTACCGAGGCTGCTAAGTTCATACAACCAACAGTAGGTACATAAACAACATCATCGGCTTGATCAATTACCTCTTGCGCAATAGTGCCATCTTCAGGGCCAAAAATATAAATCGCTTGTTCCGGATGCTGAAAGTGAGGTAAAGGAGTTGCTCCTTCAACTAAATCTACACAGATAATTTTAGTTGATTCTGGTAGTTTTTCCAGTTGCAGATCAGTGCTTGGCTGCTTTAACTTTAAAAAATCATCTATCGCAATAAGTGGTATCTGCTCACTCAACTTTTGCGTGTTAGTGTTATTTTTAGAGCCTATAAATTTTGCTGCATGAGTATAACGATGACCCGTATAAAGTACTTGATCAACGCTGTAGCATCCAGCCGCACGCATAATTCCGCCAACATTAGTCGGTGTTTTAGGATTGGTTAAGCCAATCGTCACATGACTATTTTTTGCTAACAAATCTTTGCCTAAAGCAATATTTGATAATGAAATTTTTGCCATTACTTCTTCTCTTCTATTTTAACTTGTTGCCAATATTGCTCTAACTGTTCAATATTATGTCCTGAGAAATCATTACCTGATTCTCTTACTTGTGCTTCAACACCGTAAAAACGTTTAGTGAATTTTTGATTTGCTTGACGTAGTAATGTTTCAGGATCTTGTTTTGCATGACGACATAAGTTAACTACAGCAAACATTAAATCACCTAGCTCTTCACCTAATGCTGCTTTATCTATTTCTTGTGCCTCTAATTCTTCTTTAACTTCTTGCACTTCTTCTTCTATTTTTGCAAAAACATCATTAATATCATCCCAATCAAATCCTACATGAGAGCAACGTTTCTGAATTTTTGCCGCTTGTGATAGAGCGGGTAAATTTTTAGGAATATCAGCTAAAACACTAATAGGGTTTATCTTGTCTACTTGTGCTTGCTTTGCCGCTCTTTCTTTCGCTTTTTCATTTTCCCAGTTCGCTTTTATTTCAGCATCTGTTCTCAATGTTTCATCTGAAAAAACATGGGGATGTCGACGAATTAGTTTCTCACAAATAGCCGCAACAACTTTATCAAAATCAAATAACTGTTGTTCTTGACCAAGTTGACTATAAAAAATCACTTGAAAGAGTAAGTCGCCTAGTTCTTTTTCTAGTTCAACAAAGTCTTGCTGTTCAATAGCATCAACTACTTCATAAGCTTCTTCTAGTGTGTGTGCTGTTATAGAAGAAAAATCTTGCTTTTTATCCCAAGGACAACCTGTTTCAGGATCTCGCAACTTTGCCATAATCCAACGTAACTTATCGACTGAAGCATCACTTTTTAACATCTATTTTAAATCTCTTAATTACTATTATTTATGATTGAAAGTTACTTGCTAACTAAAGCCTTTTCACTTCAACAACATCATCTATTTGACGAATTTTATCCATAACCCGAGTTAATAATTCACTACTTGTGACTTCCATATTTATAGTCATACTCATGGTTTGTTTTGCACTATCGCTATGACTTTCAATCCCAATAATACTCACTTTTTCATTGGCAATAATGGTGGAGATATCACGAAATAAACCTTGTCTATCACTAGCAATTATCTGCATGCTCACTTGGTAACTTTGATTTTCATCAAGCCCCCATTGCACCTCAACAAAACGCTCTGCTTGTTGAGCTAATGAATTAGCTAGTTGTTCACAGTCAGCTCGGTGAACAGATATTCCCCGGCCTTGCGTAATGAACCCTGCAATAGTATCTCCAGGTACTGGAGAGCAGCATTTTGCCATGTGAGTGAGTAAATTACCGACTCCTGACACCGTGATACCGTTGCTATCACTTTGCGTTTTTTTACTTGCTTGCGATTCACGCACTAAACTTTGCGGATCGATATCAACAACAGGCTTTAGTTTGTCATCAAATTGTTTAAAGTAATTTATAATTTGCTGTAAACGTGCATTACCTGAACCAATAGCAGCATATAAATCATCAACTGTTTTTACATTAAATCGCACTGCTGCTTCTTTTAATTGGCTTTGGCTAACATTAAAATAATCTAATTTTGCTAGCTCTGCATCGAGTAGTTCTTTACCCTGCACAAGATGTTTATCTCTATCTTGTAACTTAAAGAAATGCTGAACTTTTGCCCTTGCACGAGAAGAATAGATATAGTTTAAATTAGGGTTTAGCCAATCACGACTAGGATTTGGTTGTTTACTGGTGAGAATATCAACCTGATCACCGGTTTTTAAGCGATAAGTAAAAGGGACTATTTTTCCAGAAACTTTAGCTCCAATACAGCAATGCCCTACATTAGAATGTATGTAATATGCAAAATCTAATGGTGTTGCTCCCATGGGTAAATCGATTACATCTCCACTTGGAGTAAAAACATAAATTCTGTCTTCGAATACTTGGCTACGAAGTTCATCAAGTAATTCACCACTTTCACTTACATCTTCTTGCCACTGAAGAATTTTTCTTAGCCAACCAATTTTCTCATCAAAACTATTAGTTTTACCGCTGCTTTTACCTCCCGGCGATCCCTCTTTATAACGCCAGTGAGCTGCCACACCTAGCTCTGCATCCTTATGCATTTGCTCTGTTCTAATTTGAATTTCAACTGATTTACCTTCAGGCCCAAGAACAACCGTATGAATAGATTGATAACCATTAGGCTTAGGCGTTGCTACATAATCAGAAAACTCTTTTGATAAATGATGCCACTGAGTATGTACTATGCCCAAAGCGGAGTAACAATCTTGCACTTTTTCAACAACAATACGCACTGCTCGCACATCAAAAAGCTGTTCAAAATCTAATGACTTTTGCTGCATTTTTTTCCAAATGCTATAAATATGTTTTGGGCGCCCGTCTACATTGCCATTAATTTGAAGATCTTTCAGCTGTTGGTTTAAATCGCTCACAAAGTCAGTCATATAACGCTCACGTTCAAGACGCGTTTCATCTAACAAGGTTGCAATTTTTTTATAAACTTTTGGGTGTAAGTAACGGAATGAAATATCTTCTAGTTCCCACTTCAACTGACCTATACCTAATCGGTTTGCTAAAGGCGCATAAATATTTGCACTTTCTTTGGCTGCTAATACACGACTTTCTTCATCTGTATTTTTTTGCTCACGTAAATCACATAAACGTTCAGCAAGTTTAATAACAACGGCACGTACATCGTCTACCATCGCAAGTAACATACGACGAATATTATCAACTTTATTTGAGGAAATAACGGCTGATGAATTAGCAGAGCTATTTACTGCTGGTTGCCCTAAGCCTTTAATAGCTGCCATTTGTTCTACCCCTTGGCAGAGCATGACAACTTCTTTATTAAAGTGCTCTTCAACAAAGTCCGTAGAAATAAGGTTTTTTTCTAATAAGGGAATTAAAAATGCAGCAACTAAGGAGTCTTTATCAAGATTCAAACTTGATAAAATCTCCACCATTTCCATTGCTTTTAGTAAAGGCGTTTCTTGTTGTTGAAAGTACTCACCTACACTTTTCCATGTTAACTCTAGTGCCTGCTTATTACTCACCGATAAAGCTTGTTCTGCCAACCAATGTTGAAAATTGACACTAACCACTTGATGAGATTTACGCACCGAAACCATGAGTACTCCTTTGTTTACCTAAAAAATGAAAACTAATTATTAACGTTGAAACAGAACCATAGTCTCAACATGCTTGGTTTGAGCAAACATATCAATTAAACCAATTTTGGTAATTTTATACCCTTTGGTTAGTAAAACTTGGCTATCTCTTGCCAGTGTTGTTGGATCACAACTAACATAGAGTACGGTAGCTATATTTAGTTCACAAATTTGTTCTACAGCGTGCTCTGCTCCTGCTCTTGCAGGATCTAGCAGTGCTTTAGTATAATTTTCTTTTGCCCAATGATTTGATGACCATGAGCTATTTAAATCTGCTTGAAAAAACTGACAGTTGTCAATGTTATTAGCTTTAGCATTGGCGGATGCTCTATCAACCATAACTTGTACACCTTCAATTCCCACGACATTGGCTACTTTTTTAGCCAGAGGTAAGCTAAAATTACCTAAACCACAGAATAAATCGAGTATTTGATCATTGGGGTCAAGCGCTAACCAAGTAAGAGCTTGCGCGATCATAGCCAAGTTCACTGGCTCATTAATTTGAATAAAGTCAGTCGTCGAAAAGTTAATACGTATATCATCGAGCAACTGGTAACTTAGTCCACCTTGAGATGATTCGATAGTTGAACTTTCTTCTTGATGAGTATTTTCTTGCGTGTTTTTACTTTCTACAAATTGTACTGTCCACGCATGCTTTTCAGCATACTCTTGCCAAAGTTGACGATCAGCTGTATTGATTGATCTAATTTGACGAACCACCAACTGCAACTTACCAACGTTATCATCAGTTATATCCGTGGCTATGACTTCGATATGACCTATTGCTTTTTTAACGGTTAACTTAGCTAATAATTTGTTTAATAGCGGAAAAATATCACATGCTGGTTTTATCAATATAGGACATGATTTAATGGCAACAAGCTGGTTTGTCGCTTTTTGACGAAAACCAACAATTGCTTGCGAATTTCGGTCAAATTGCACCCCTATTCTCGCTTTGCGGCGATAATGCCATTGACTACTCTCTACTGTGTTTTGCCAAGGTAAATGACTGATAACTTCGCTGCTGACACCACTTCGCGAAAATAACTCAGCTACTTTTTTCTGCTTGAACAGCAATTGTTCTTTATAATCGTAATGCTGTAAGTCACAACCACCACAGAGAGTAAAATGCTTACATTGGGCAGCGACACGAAATTCATTCACTTTATTAATTTTGAGTAATTTAGCTAAAATATACTTATTTTTCTTCTCTGCAATACGAACTTCAACAACTTCATTAGGTAGACTACCAGTAACAAAAATAGGTTTTTTCTGATAACGTCCCACACCACAGCCATTTAGATCTAACTTATCAATAGTAATACAGTCTATTTTATTTGTTTTTTTGCTAACTTGCTTTTTTGTATTTTCTTTAAAAAAGTTTGCCATTAATAGTATCCAGAGTGCTTGCCAAGAAAAGTTTTTATTTATCTGACCATTATGCCATCATAGCCATTGTCAGGATGTTCATTTTACACTAATTACGCGATTAAATACGATTGAATAATGCATAAAATAAGTCTTAAAGATTGGGTTGTACTACTCACAATTGTACCAACAGCTTTAATAGGTTTTGGGCTTGCGGGCTATTTTTCTTATAGTCACAGTAATGAGCTAGATGAATTTTTATATTTAAGAGCACAGAGTATAATTGAGCCCTTGGCAATTGTGGGTAAAGCACCCATTACTCAAAACAAGCACGAAGAGCTACGCCGCATTATTAGTGCTACCCATCGGAGTCAATCAGGGATTGTTAAAAGCATTGCGGTATTCACTTTAGATCATCAAATATTTGTTACTAGTGCCTACAATGGCGATATCAATTTAATGCGATTAAAAGCAGGACATAAAATTCCCTCGTATACTCAAAGCGAGGATACTGACAATTTTATTATTTTTCGAACGCCAATACTTAATGAAAGTAAAAAAAGCAGTAACCCTGATACGTTAGGCTACATAGCGATACAAATAGATAAAAGCAGAATACAATTTGATCAACAAAGCCAGTATATTATTGCGTTCACAATGGCCTTTCTTGCATCATTACTCAGCGCTATTTTTGCTTTAAAGCTTATCAGAAATGTGGCAAAACCAATCAATTCTATGGTGCAGGCTATAGAACGAATAAGAGAAGGGAAACTAGAGAGTAGAGTCAGTGGGCAATTAGTTGGTGAGCTAAACTTTTTAAAAAGTGGTATTAATGCAATGGCGCAATCATTGGGTAATTACCAAAATGAAATGCAAGGGAGTATCGATCAAGCTACTGTCGATCTTCGTGAAAGTTTAGAACAATTTGAAATTCAAAATGTTGAATTAAGTATTGCGAAGAAAAAAGCGCAAGAAGTAAGCAAAATAAAGTCTGAATTTTTAGCAAATATGAGTCATGAATTACGTACTCCTTTAAATGGTGTTATTGGTTTTACAAGACAAATACTTAAAACACCTTTAAGTGATTCACAGCGTGACTATTTACAAACTATTGATAGATCGGCAAATAATCTACTTACAATCATCAACGATATTTTAGATTTTTCTAAACTTGATGCAGGTAAAATGGTAATAGAGAGCGTACCATTTTCACTACGAGAAGCGATTGAAGACAGTCTGATACTTTTAGCGCCAAGCGCACATAAAAAAAACCTTGAACTATCAATCAACATTAGTGATTCCATCCCTGATTCTTTATTAGGTGATGCCATGCGTATCAAGCAAATTATGGGTAACCTTGTAAGTAATGCAATAAAGTTTACTCAACAAGGTGCGGTCATGATTGACGTTACCTATAAAAGTATTAACAGTAAAAAAGCAGCAATAAAAATATCAATAGCAGATACTGGTATTGGTATGAATAGCGAACAAAAGAAAGCTATTTTCAAAGCTTTTTCTCAAGCAGATCAGAGTATAACGCGATTGTATGGTGGTACAGGTTTAGGGCTCGTTATTTGTCAACGACTGGCTTATGAAATGAAAGGAGATGTTGGCTTTAATTCTCAAGAAAATAAGGGGTCTACCTTTTGGTTTAAATTTGAATGTAGTGTTAATACCTTATCATTAAGCAATGAACTCGATACACTTCGCTTGGCCAATAAATCTATTTTATATTATGAGCCTAACCTGCACAGTAGAACGGCTACTTTTGATATTCTAGCCAACTGGAAAATGCAGGTTACTCAAGTTGAAAGTCTAGCTCAACTAACAGAAATACTTGAGGGCTCAAAACAAACTAACACTAGCTTTGACTATGCTTTAATCGGCCATGATAGAAATGCAACAGCATTAAGTGAGTTGAAAAAAACAATCACACAAATAAAACCATTTATTGCCAATATTCATTTAGCAATAAATAGTAACTCTCCAAGCTTACAAGAAGCCTTACTGGCAAATGGCGCACTAAGTTGTTTAAGCAAACCTATCACGGCTAATAAGCTATACTTCACGTTATTGGCTGATCAAGACAATACACTTCCCTCTATTAGAAAAATACTGCCGATTAAAGTGTTAGCTGTTGACGACAATGAAGCTAATTTAAAACTCATTAATGCGCTACTGCTAGAACAAGTTAGTGATGTTGTCCTTGCTGATAATGGTATGGAAGCACTAGAGCTGTGTAAAAATGAACATTTTGATTTAATATTTATGGACATCCAAATGCCAATCATGGATGGAATAAGTACACTAAAAGCAATAAAAATAGAAACATGTAATAGCAAAACTCCTATCATAGCAGTAACTGCACACGCGTTGAGTGGTGAAAAGGAGAAAATGCAGCAGCAAGGCTTTAATGCATATATGACCAAGCCTATTGATGAAACTATGCTAAATCATATTATTTATGAATACTGTGATGTTAACCACTTTATCAATTCTGCCAAACCTAGTTTGCCTACACAGATACCTTCAAAAAGAGTAACAGAGACAATTCTACCAATAAGTAAAAGCATCTCAGCAGTTATTGATTGGTCATTAGCAATAAGTCGAACAGGTGGTAAAGAAGACTTAGCAAAAGAAATGCTTACAGGACTAGTTGATAGTTTAGCTGATAACCAAAAAGACATTAATCAAGCGTTAATTAATGAAGATATAGAGCAACTTAAAACTTTAGTACATAAAATTAATGGGGCTTGTTGTTACACTGGTGTGCCTAATCTAGCAAATGTTTGCAAAGAGTTAGAAACTCAACTTAAGAGTGGTGTTTCATTAGAGGATTTAGAGCCTGAATTTTTAGAGTTTTTTGAACAAATAAACCTTGTTACAACAGCTGCACCAAAGTTATTAGCTGAACTAAAAGAATAAGGCGCCAAATTAGATACTCTTTAAATATCTTGATACCTATTATTAATCAATAGTTACATATCAATTAATAACAGGTATAAGTTAATAAAGGTTTGTTAGTCACGAATATGAATATCGGGAGAAGTATCAATATCACCATCTTCAGTAATAACGGCAATACCTGAATCACAAGTGAGAACGGCTAAATTTCTTCCATTTTCATTGCGCACAAAAGCTAGCTCATAGCCAAATTTTCCCAAACTACTCGCAGAGAACTTTTGTGCTAATGATAGTTTAACCCACCATTCAGAGTGCTCTGGTGATGTTTGGCGCCTTTCCGTTATAGGACTTACTTGTGCTTTCATGAATAACTCCTCACTTATATTCCCTTATAATAGGTACCTTCTGTCTCTTATACACATCTGACGCTGCCGACGAAGAGGAT
>CAJXUT010000036.1 GCA_913061365.1 uncultured Colwellia sp. | reverse complement strand
GTTTGGGTCCAAGGGGTCGCAAGTTCGAATCTTGCATCACCGACCACTTTCTTTATTTTCTAAATATTTATTATAAATAGATATTCAATTGTTATATAAAAACTCTTTTCAAAAGAAAATCCCTTTAAATTAAGTAAAATATAGTCATATAATCATTTGCATTGTTTCGGCTAGCTTAAATCGTGTTCTATTTCTTTTCTCTCTCATTATCGTTTGCCATTTTAATTGATTCTTTCAAGCATATTTTTTCTATTATATTTCATTCAATCACGCTGCTATTTCGCTATTCAACTTGCCCTTGCAACTTCTATTATGTATCGCTATAATTTGGCGTCATAAATTTTAACCATTCGTATAAATAAGGTACTTTTATTTACTACTTATTAAGGTAAGTAATCATTAGTACAATATACAAAAGCGTAGCACGCTAATTTTTTGAGGTAATTAAATGCAAGTTTCAGTTGAGACAACACAAGGTTTGGAACGTCGTTTGACTATTTCAGTTCCAGCCGAAACAGTAGATGTAGAAGTTAAAAATCGTCTTCGCCAAGTAAGTAAAACACAGCGTATTGATGGTTTCCGTCCAGGTAAAGTACCTGCGTCAGTTATTCAAAAGCGTTTTGGTAAATCAGTACGTCAAGAAGTTGCTGGTGAAATCATGCAGCGTAACTTTGTTGACGCGATCATCGCAGAAAAAATTAACCCCGCAGGTCGTCCTTCATTTGTTGCTAAAAGCAATGAAGATGGCAAGCCATTAGAATTTGAAGCGACTTTTGAAATTTACCCAGAAGTTGAATTAAAAGACTTAGAAAAAATTGCTGTAGAACGTCCAGACGTTGAAGTAAACGATGCTGATTTAGATGAAATGTTTGTAACATTACAAAAACAACATCAAACGTGGAAAGAAAATAAGCGTATCACTAAAAAAGGTGACAAGTTAACGCTTGATTTTACTGGCCGTATTGATGGTGAAGAATTTGAAGGCGGAAAAGCTGAAGGTTTTGAACTTGAACTTGGTGCTGGTCGCATGATTCCAGGCTTTGAAAAAGAAGTTACTGGTATGAAAGTAGGTGAAGAGAAAACTATCAAGGTTACTTTCCCTGAAGATTACCATGCAGAAAACCTGAAAGGTAAAGAAGCAGAGTTTGATATTGTTGTTCATAAAACTGAAGGTCCAATCTTACCAGAAGTTAATGAAGAATTTGCTAAACTTTTTGGTGTTGAAGAAGGTGGTGTTGACGCTTTACGTACTGAAGTTGGCAAAAACATGACACGTGAATTAACTCAAGCCGTTAAAGCTAAAGTTAAAGAGCAAGTACTTGAAGGTTTATTAGCTGGTCATGAAGTTGGTTTACCATCAGCGTTAGTTGCTCAAGAAGTTGATGTTTTACGTCAACAAGCAATGCAACGTTTCCAAGGTCAAATGGACCCAAGTAACTTACCAGAACTACCAAGCGAAATGTTTACAGAACAAGCAGAACGTCGTGTGAAAATTGGTTTGTTACTAGGTGAAGTGATCAAAGTAAACGAATTAAAAGTTGATGACGCTAAAGTTGATGAACTAATTGCTACAGCAGCTTCTGCTTATGAAGATCCAAAAGAAGTAATTGAATACTATGCAAACAACCAAGAACTAATGCAGCAAATGCAAAACGTTGCTTTAGAAGAGCAAGCGGTTGAGTTTTTAGTTGAAAAAGCACAAGTATCAAGTAAAAAAGCTAGCTTCAAAGATATTATGAATCCAGAAGGTAAGTAATACCGCTTTTTATATTGACAAAAAGCTACGCAATCGCTTAAATGGCTTATATGGAAACATATAAGCCATTTTATTTTATATGAAACCCACACTTTTACATTAGGTTTTAGGGAAGGTACAAACTTGTTTACTTCACAACATGCATCTCAGTTTAATTCACAAATTAATTCTCAAAGTTCATCATCTACAATAGAAAGCGCATTGGTACCTATGGTAGTAGAGCAAACCGCTAAAGGTGAGCGTTCTTACGATATATATTCACGACTTTTAAAAGAGCGCGTTATCTTTTTATGTGGTCAAGTTGAAGACCATATGGCTAACTTAATCATAGCTCAGTTATTATTTTTAGAGTCAGAAAGCCCAGATAAAGATATATTTATTTATATCAATTCACCTGGTGGTTCGGTAACTGCTGGTATGGCAATTTATGATACGATGAAATTTATTAAGCCTAATATCAGTACAGTTTGTATTGGTCAAGCGGCAAGTATGGGCGCATTTTTACTATCTGGCGGTACTAAAGGTAAGCGCTATTGTTTACCTAATGCACGTGTGATGATTCATCAACCACTTGGTGGTTTCCAAGGTCAAGCATCTGATTTTGAAATTCATGCTAAAGAAATTTTATATATTAAAGATAAGTTAAATCGTTTAATGGCAGAGCATACAGGGCAGCCATTAGAGAAATTAGCTGAAGATACTGACCGAGATAATTTTTTAAGTGCGGAAAGTGCGGTTGAATATGGCTTAGTTGACTCCATATTAGAACAAAGAAACAGTTAAATTTTTTGATGCACAATTATATAACGTCAATTGTGCATTGAAAAATGATCAAATTACTACTTCACTTAGTATATAGAACGAGTGTGTAGATAATTTATAGTATTAAGATATTTAGAGGTACGGCATGACCGATATTAAAAGTGGCGATGGTGACAATGGTAAGCTACTTTACTGCTCATTTTGTGGTAAAAGCCAACATGAAGTTCGCAAATTAATTGCTGGTCCATCAGTATTTGTTTGTGATGAATGTGTTGATTTATGTAATGACATTATTCGTGAAGAAATCAAAGAGATTTCACCTAAAGAAGAAAAAGAAGTATTACCTTCTCCGGTAGAAATTCGTGAAAGTTTAGATGACTATGTAATCGGACAGAATCATGCCAAAAAAGTGTTGGCAGTGGCGGTATATAATCATTACAAACGCTTACGAAATGGTGATTCTCATAATGGCGTAGAGCTAGGTAAAAGTAATATTTTATTGATTGGTCCAACGGGCTCAGGTAAAACATTATTAGCACAAACGTTAGCACGTTTACTTGATGTTCCTTTCACTATGGCTGATGCGACAACATTAACAGAAGCTGGCTATGTTGGTGAAGATGTTGAGAATATTATTCAAAAACTATTACAAAAATGTGATTACGATGTTGAGAAAGCTCAGCGTGGTATTGTTTACATTGATGAAATAGATAAAATTTCTCGTAAGTCAGATAACCCATCAATTACGCGTGATGTATCTGGTGAAGGTGTTCAACAGGCATTATTAAAACTTGTTGAAGGTACTATTGCTTCAGTGCCTCCACAAGGCGGTCGTAAGCATCCTCAACAAGAATTTTTACAAGTTGACACATCTAAAATATTATTTATTTGTGGTGGTGCTTTCTCTGGTCTTGATAAAGTGATCGAGCAACGTTGTCAAACTGGTACTGGCATTGGCTTTGGCGCTGAAGTACGTGGTATCGATGAGACTGTCACTTTAACAGAGCGTTTAGAAGAAGTTGAACCAGAAGATTTGGTTAAATATGGTTTAATTCCTGAATTCATTGGCCGTTTACCTGTTGTCGCCACGTTGCGAGAATTGGATGAAGCTGCATTAATTCAAATTCTACAAGAGCCAAAGAATGCATTAACTAAACAGTTTGTTGCATTGTTCGATATGGAAGAAGTGGAATTAGAGTTTAGAGAAGATGCCTTGCGTGCAATTGCTAAAAAAGCAATGGATAGAAAAACTGGTGCACGTGGCTTACGCTCAATTGTTGAAGCGGTATTACTTGATACTATGTATGAATTACCGTCAATGGAAAATGTGAGCAAGATAGTGGTTGATGAAACAACCATTAGAGGTGAATCTAAGCCTTTAGTTATTTATGATAGTAAGCAAGAACAAGCTGCTTCTGAGTAAATATACTCATTGTTAAAATATTAAGAGCCCTTGTGGCTCTTTTTTTATGTCTACTCTACAGAGATTTGAAATAGCAAATTTTCATTGGCAAGCGACTCGGGTAAAAAACTCGTTTATATAAGCTTATTTTCGCTTGTAACTTCTTAATTTATCCCCATATAGTTTCTAATGAGCAATTTATAACACTTTTTAAAGAGACTTACATGACCGAAGAATTATCTGGTGTAGTTGAAATTCCCGTACTGGCCTTAAGAGATGTTGTCGTTTACCCACAAATGGTTATTCCTTTATTTGTTGGTCGAGAAAAATCTATTCGTTGTTTAGATCTTGCTATGGAGAATGATAAGCAAGTATTTTTAGTGGCACAAAAAGATGCTGCTATTGATGATCCTCAAGCAACTGATGTGTATGAAGTAGGTACAGTCGCTACTATCTTGCAAATGTTGAAACTTCCTGACGGTACCGTAAAAGTATTAGTAGAAGGCGTGCAGCGTGCAAAGGTGACAGAATTTGTTGAAACGCAAGAGTATTTTAGCGCTAATGTTGAATATTTAGCGGTTGAGCATGCGGTTGAAGATGACACTGAAGTATTAATTCGTTCTGCTATTTCTCAATTTGAAGGTTATGTAAAACTTAATAAAAAAATACCACCAGAAGTTCTTACCTCTGTATCGGGTATTGATGATGCCCAGCAATTAGCCGATACCATGGCAGCTCATATGCCGTTAAAACTGGCTGACAAACAGAAAGTGTTAGAAATAATTGATGTGGCTAAACGATTAGAGCATCTAATGGCACTAATGGAAGGTGAGATTGATTTACTGCAAGTAGAGAAAAAAATCAGAACCCGCGTTAAGAAGCAGATGGAAAAAAGCCAACGTGAATACTATTTGAATGAGCAAATGAAAGCTATTCAAAAAGAGCTTAATGAAGGTGATGAAACGCCAGATGAACTTGAGCAAATGGCTAAGCGTATAGACGACGCACAAATGCCTAAAGAAGCGAAAGAAAAAACGTTGGCAGAATTGCAAAAATTGAAAATGATGTCGCCAATGTCAGCCGAAGCAACCGTTGTTCGTAGTTATATCGATTGTATGATTAACGTTCCGTGGAAGAAACGAAGTAAATTAAAACGTAATTTAGGTTTAGCACAAGAAGTTCTTGATAAAGATCATTACGGTTTAGATAAGGTTAAAGAACGCATTTTAGAATACCTAGCCGTTCAACAACGTGTAAGTCAGCTAAAAGGCCCTATTTTATGTTTAGTTGGACCGCCAGGTGTTGGTAAAACCTCTTTAGGGCAGTCCATCGCTAAATCTACAGGACGTAAATATATCCGTATGGCATTAGGTGGCGTACGTGATGAGGCTGAAATTAGAGGACATCGTCGTACTTATATTGGTTCATTACCGGGTAAGCTAATTCAAAAAATGTCTAAAGTAGGTGTTAAAAACCCACTGTTTCTATTAGATGAAATCGACAAAATGGCGTCAGATATGCGTGGTGATCCTGCTTCAGCGTTACTTGAAGTGTTAGATCCGGAGCAAAATACGACATTCAATGATCACTATTTAGAAGTAGATTATGATTTATCTGATGTTATGTTTGTTGCAACGTCTAATAGCATGGATATTCCGGGACCATTACTTGATCGTATGGAAGTTATTCGTTTATCAGGTTACACCGAAGATGAAAAACTCAATATAGCCCGAGATCATTTAGTTAATAAACAAATCAAACGTAACGGCTTAAATAGCAAAGAGATTACCATTGAAGATAGCGCTATTATTGGCATTATTCGGTATTACACACGCGAAGCTGGTGTACGTAGCCTTGAGCGTGAAATATCTAAATTATGTCGTAAAGCGGTTAAATCAATTTTATTAGATAAAAAACTTAAAAATGTCATTGTTAACCAAGATAACCTTGATGAGTTCTTAGGCATCCAACGATTTGACTATGGTAAAGCCGATGATGAAAACCGTGTTGGTTTAGTAACCGGTTTAGCATGGACTCAAGTTGGTGGTGAATTGTTAACAATAGAAACAGCCTCAGTGCCTGGTAAAGGTAAATTGACATACACCGGTTCATTAGGTGATGTCATGCAAGAATCTATTCAAGCAGCAATGACCGTGGTGCGTAGTAGAACTGAAAAACTACGTATCAATGAAGACTTTTATGAAAAACGTGATATTCATGTTCATGTGCCTGAAGGTGCAACTCCAAAAGATGGTCCAAGTGCGGGTATAGGAATGTGTACTGCATTGGTATCAAGTTTAACGGGTAACCCTGTCAAAGCTGATGTTGCCATGACGGGTGAAATTACTTTACGTGGTGAAGTCTTAGCTATTGGTGGTTTGAAAGAGAAGTTATTAGCAGCTCATCGTGGCGGTATTAAAACGGTCGTTATTCCTCATGAAAACGAACGAGACTTAAAAGAAATCCCTGAAAATGTAAAAGCTGATTTATCAATTCATCCAGTTAAGTGGATAGATGAAGTTTTGTCATTAGCGCTAGAACATCCAGTAGAGCAGTGGCAAGCAGAGTGATTTTTATGCGAGAAAAGTTATTTTTTGACAAAAATCAGTTAAAAAAGTTAAAAATGTTAAAAAAATTGTGAAAAATGTTAATTAAGACTTTTCAAACGCTAAAACTATGGTAAGTTAACTACGCTTATATCGCTAGACCCCTTATATAACATGCACAAGATAGTATATTTAAGGGGAGTTAGCAGAATTTTTCTAAACTATACGCTTGAAGTTCAAATGAAATAATTTTATTCCATCAATGGAAATAAATAACAATTTCGACAGGACGAACTTTTATTAAACCCCTTATAAAGGGAAATAAAATAGCGTTGTAATAATAACAATTGAAGGGGTAAACACTGTGAATAAATCTCAACTTATCGAGAAAATTTCTGAAGGCGCTGACATTTCAAAAGCTGCTGCTGGTCGCGCATTAGATTCATTTATTGGTGCTGTAACTGAAGAGTTACAAAATGGAGAACAAGTTGCTTTAGTTGGTTTTGGTACTTTCTCTGTACGTGACCGTGCAGCACGTACTGGCCGTAACCCACAAACAGGTGCAACTATTCAAATCGCAGCTGCAAAAATTCCTGCGTTTAAAGCGGGTAAAGCATTAAAAGATGCATGTAACGACTAATATTTGAATAATTGCTATGCTAGCAATTATAAATAGTTATATTTAAAGACCACCTAAAGGTGGTCTTTTAGTTTTATCTTAATTATCTTCTGAGCGCTTCACTTAAATGTAGATTTTAAGAGTGAAATGTCCTCTCTTACCTTAAGAAACATTTAGTTTCATAACCACGAAGAGATAGTCATAGAATAGATGTAAAATAAAACGAATCTTGCACTTCAAGCGGTGGTCTGCATCTGCTAAAATCGCGAGCAACAAAAAAAACTATGGCCAAAACTCTTGATATGATAGATATCAGTTTTATCGGCAACACCTTAAATAAATGAGATAAAGATGTTAGAAAATATTCGAGAAAGCTCGCAAGGCATGACAGCCAAGATTATTCTTGGCGTGATTATATTAACTTTTGCTGTTGCTGGTCTTGGTAGTTACACAAACTCTGCTGATACTTCTGTTGCCACAGTTAATGGTGAAGGGATTAGCCAACAAGAATTTAATAAAGCATATCAAGCTCAACGTAATCGTATGGCTCAACAATTTGGCGACATGTTTGATACTTTATCTAATGATCCAAGCTATATGACTAACTTTCGTCAAGGTGTTATAAATAACTTAATTAATGAGCGATTAATCGATCAAAGCGCTAACGACCTTGCTATTCGAGTATCTGACGAGCAGCTGAAAAAAACGATTAGAGAAATGCCTGAGTTTCAAGTTGATGGTGCTTTTGATAATAACCGTTACCTAGCTATTATTAATCAATCTGGTTTTTTTCAATCTTCAAATTTTCGAGACTATTTACGCGTAGAAATGACTCGACGTCAGTTATCTCAAGCACTTGTGGCAACAGAGTTTAACTTGCCTTATCAAGAAAAGTTACAATTAGCATTACAAAATCAAACACGTGATATTCGCTTTGCGACTCTTTCAGCAAAACAATTTGAAAGTGAAGTAGAAGTGAGTGAAGAAGAAGTTAAAACTTACTATCAAGCTAATCAAATACGCTTTGAGAATAAAGAACAAGTTAAAGTTGATTACATCCGTTTAACTGTTGCTGATATAGCTAAAAATATTAATGTAAGCGAAGAAGATGTTGCTAGTTATTATCAAGATAATATTGCTAACTATACAGAAGAAGAGCAACGTCGTGTTTCACATATTCTTATAGAGTTTACTGAAGGAGATAGTGACAGCGAAGAAGCTGCAAAGCTAAAAGCTGAAGCTGTACTTACTCGTGTTACTCAGGGTGAAGACTTTGCTAAGCTTGCTGAAGAATTATCAGATGATACTTTTAGTGGTGAAAATGGTGGTGATTTAGACTTTCTTGAAACTGGTGTAATGGAGCCTAGTTTTGATGAAGCTGCTTTTGCTTTAACAACAGTTGGCGATACCACTGAACTTGTTAAAACGAGCTTTGGTTACCATATTATCAAGTTGACTGAATTTAAAGAGCAAGCAATTCAAAGCCTAGCAGATGTTAAAGCTGAATTATTGATTAAAGTGAGTAATGAGAAAGCACAAGATAAGTTTTATGAGTTAACGCAGGAAATGGCGCGTGTTAGTTTTGAATTTCCAGATAGCTTAGAAGATGCAGCGAGTGAAGTAAATACAACCGTGCAAACATCTACATGGTTAACTAATTCAGAATTAAGTGCCAATAATAATGCTCCATTTAATGATCCAGCAGTGCTTGAAGCAGCTTTCTCTGATTTGGTTTTACAAGATAACTTGAACTCAGATATTATTGAGTTAAATGATAGCGAAGCTCTAGTATTGCACTTAAATACTTATCAAGAAGCGAATGTTAAGCCGTTAGCTGAAGTAACAGCACAGATAGAGGCATTACTTGTTTCGCAAAAAGCAACTGAAAAAGCACAAACGTTAATGCAGGATTTATTAGTTCAATTTAAGGCTGGCAATGACATTTCAGAGCAGTTAACGAAGAGCTATGTTAGTTTTACAACAAAAGAAAAAGTTGCTCGATATAGTGCTGATTTGGATCAGAGCATCACTCGTGAAGCCTTTATATTGCCACATCCTGCTGAAGGAACTATCTCTGCTTCAACCGTTGCTTTAAGTAATGGTGATTTGGCTTTAGTAGAAGTTCAAGCAATAAACAATGTTGATGCTGCTGCTACTCCTCAATTTACACAGCAACAAACCTCTCAATTGGCCCAATCGGCTTATAAGAGTTATGTTGATTCATTGAGAAGTGGTGCTGAAATTACTTATGGTAAAGTTGCTGAGCCGACTAACTATTAGTACTTGATTATATACACACTTTGGTAAACAAAGTGTGTATAGTTTACTGTAGATGGCACTTTGAAAAGCTAATGCTACAATCTAACGTAGCTAAATCCCTATTATGTACATAAAACCCTTTTCTGTTGTATGTACAACCTATCTTAATATTACTTCCTTTTAGGTTTGAGCTGAAAGCTTTGATTCATCAACAGTTTTTTAGTCACTTTATGTTGAGGATTATTCATTACGTCACGCGTTTTGCCTGACTCCACAACCTCTCCTTGCGATAGTACGATAATATTGTCGCTAAAATGGCGGATAATACCTAGATTATGGGATATTAATATATAAGCTAACCCCATCTGATGTTGCAAATCTAATAGTAAGTTAATCATTTGTGAACGTAGAGAAGGATCTAACGAAGCTAAGGCCTCATCCAGTATAATTACTTGCGGTTGTAATATTATTGCTCTGGCTAATGAAATTCGCTGCTTTTGCCCACCAGAAAACATGTGGGGATAAAAGTTCATATGATCGCCTAGAAGGCCTACTTTTTGCAATGTTGTTCGAATAAGTTCTTTTCGTTTTATTTCATCGAGTGAGGTGTTGAGTTTTAAAGGTTCATCGAGTAATTGTAAGATAGTTAAACTTGGATTAAGTGTTGTTCCAGAGTCTTGAAAAATCATTCGAATATGTTGGCACCTTTGTTTGTAGCTTGTACTTTTTAGTGCCTGACCATTTAAATAAACACAACCGCCACTTGCAGGCTCTGCTCCCACTAATAATTTAGCTAAGGTTGATTTTCCTGAACCTGTCTCACCAATCACCGCTAAGGTTTGATTTGCTTCAACACTGAAAGAGATTGGCGCTAGAACGCTCGTTTCTTTTCTGTTGAACCAATAACTCTTATGTCGATATGACTTGCAGAGATCTTTCACTTCAAGTAAATCAGACATATTAGCTTGTTCCCTTTCTGGTTTTTTTAGGCGTACTTTTAAGTGGTGTCAGTGGAAAGTGACAGCTAACCTTGTGGCCATGAAAATTAGTTACTGTAGGTGCTTTTACGCACGCTTGCTGAGCTCGAGGACATCTTGGACCCAACCGACAACCAATAGGTAAATGTTGTAAAATAGGAATACTTCCCGGTAATGTTTTTAAACGTGATTTTGCTGGCAAGTGCAAGTTGGCACTTGGGCTGCTATCGACTAAGGCTCGGGTATAAGGGTGTAAAGGTTTGCCGAATATCTGTGCTGTGGTGCCGGCTTCAACAAATTGTCCACTGTACATAACAGTAATTGTGTTAGTCCAATGGGTTATAGTTTCTAGATCGTGGCTTATTAATAAAATAGACATGTTTTTGAGTTGGTTTAAACTAGCCAATAACCTAAATATCTGTCCTTCATTAGTATTTTCCATTGCTGCTGTTGGTTCATCAGCAATCAATAAGATTGGCCTTCTTGCTAAGGCTATTGCAATCATCACCCGTTGACATAATGCTTCGGTTAATTGGTGTGGATAGCTTGTCAGGCAAGCCTGATGATTTTTAATGCCCACTTTATGTAATAACTTAATAGCAGCAGATTGACGTTGTTTTTTTCTTTGCCAAAAGTAGCCTGTTAATTGACTGCTATCTATGGCTTCGGTTAATTGCTCTCCTATCGATGTTGTGGGATCTAGACATGCCATAGGCTCTTGAAAAATCATGGCTACATCTCGAGAAAGTAATGCTTTACGCTCATCAATAGAGAGACGTAATAAATCAACACCGCGCCAATGAAACCTATCAGCATGAACATGCCATTTATCATCGAGTACGCCAACTAGGGCTTGTGCGAGTAGTGATTTACCAGAGCCTGATTCACCTACAACACCTCTTACTTCACCTTCTTTCATGGATAAACTAACTTTATCAACAGCTAGTATTCTTTGATCATCATGAATGAGTTCGATAGATAGATTTCTAATATCAAGTAAATTCATTAGTGTTCCTTGCGTAATTTGAGCGCATGGCGAATACCTTCACCTACAAGGTTGGTTGCAACAACGGCAAATAAAATAGCTAAACCCGGTAAGTAAACGGTCCACGGAGCAATATAGAATAAGTCTAAACCATTAGCTAAAGTTGCCCCCCATTCAGGTAGTGGGATTTGTGCGCCTAAACCGAGAAAACCTAATGTGGCAATATCTAAAATAGCGGCTGATTGCGCAAGTGTCGCTTGCCCCATAATTCTATCAGTAATATTAGGAAATATTGAATAGTATAAAACTCTAAAAGGGCTTGCGCCATCGAGTCTAGAGGCAAGCACATAGTCTTTTCTAAACTCCTCTTTAACCGCATAACGTGTTGTATGAATAAATTGAGGAATAAGCACCAACACCACAGCCCATACGGTATTGTCTATACCTGGTCCTAAGATAGCTACAATAATAATTGCAAGTAATAATGATGGAATAGATAAAATCACATCAAGAAAATGATTTAAAAAACTAGATTTGAGGCCTGATGTTAATGCTGACAGTGAACCGATTACCACACCAATAATAAGTGAGATAATAACAACAATAAAGCTGAGGCCGAAAGTTAATGATGTACCATACATCAATCGAGATAGCATATCTCGCCCTAACTCATCTGTACCTAATAGGTAGCTAACATTACCATCAGCGTGCCACGCTGGTGGAAGCAATATCATATCTAATTGGCCTTCAACGGGAGAGTATGGAGCCAAAAAAGGTCCGAAAATAGCAAGTACAATTAGAAAAAGAAAACAGCTAAAGCCTAGCATTGCTACAGGAGTCTTACGAAAAATGAGCCAAAGCTGAGTAAAAGGCGAGGGGAAAACCTCTTCTAAATATATTTTATCGCGCGCCATATTTATTTCCTCTAGCGAGTGGGTTTAACGCAGCATAAATAAAGTCAGTTAAAATATGCACAACAAAAATAAAGCATGATAAAACTAATAGGCCACTTTCAATCGCCGTATAGTCTCTTTGATAAATACTTTCAATTAGCCAACGGCCTATGCCCGGCCAGCTAAAAATGACCTCAGTAACCATGGCAATTGTTATTAGGTTGGCAAACTGCAAACCAACATGACGAATAATTTTTATTAATGAATTTCTAATAGCATGACGAAAAATAATTTGTTGAAAAGTCAAACCTTTAGCACTCGCAGCACGAATATAGCTTGTGTCTAGTACCTCAATCATTGATGTTCGCGCTAAGCGGATAAAAATAGTGGTGGGAGCTACAGCAATAACGCAAGCAGGTAAAATAATATGTGCAGTGGCATCACTAAATGCTTGCCATTTATAAGGGCTGTCACTAAGAAGAATATCAATAAACTGTATTCCTGTTACTGGCTTTATTTCAAACAATAAACTAATTTGCCCAGCAGAAGGAAACCAACCTAAACTAATAGAAAACGTTAAAATGGCTAATAGGCCTAGCCAAAAAACAGGAATTGAATAACCTAGCATTGATATTGAAAGAATTAAGTTGTCTGTAAGCTTACTGTGTTTTATTGCGGCAATAAAGCCCAATGGAATACCCACCAGCATGGCGATATATAGTGCGACTAAACTGAGTTCGATAGTTGCAGGTAGCAGGGTAACTATTTCAGTACTGATGCTTGACTGGCTTGCCATTGATAAGCCTAAATCACCGTTTGCTATATGCTTTAGGTAGGTGATGTATTGCCAAAAAATATTACGATGTGTTTGGTATGCTTCATTAATTTCAATAAGTTGGCTAGGAGTTGCATTAATTGCTCCTGTTAAATTAATTATTGTTTCACCAGGGAATAAAAAATTTAGACTAAAAGAAAGTAATGTCAGTAATAACATTGTAAAAAAGAATAGACTTAATCTACGTAAGGTAAAAATTAGCATAATTAATTTACACCTGTATTACTGTTATTTTGTTTAGAGCGATGGTTACTTTTTATTTCTTCTTTTTCAATATTTAGAGATTTTTTTGACACGTTGTAAAAATTAATACCACCAAATGGAGCTAATATGTCTCCTAAGACATTCTCGCCGCGAGCTTGATAACGCTTTGAATGTGCAATTGGAATAACAGGTACTTCTTCTGCAAGTATAGCCATAGCTTGTGCGTAGTATTTTTTTCGTTGTTTGATATTGTTCGTATGTAGTGCTTTTTTTATTGTATCATCGTATTCTCGATCACACCAAAAGGTAGTGTTGCTACCTGTTTGTGCCGCTGAGCAACTGAGTATAGGGGTGAAAAAGTTATCAGGATCAGGATGATCCGCAGACCAACCCAATAAAAATGCTTGGTGCTCACCTTGTTTTAAGCGCTGTAAAAAAGTACTCCACTCAAAACTAATAATGTTCACTTTTATATTGATTTTTTTTAAGTCACTTTGAATGAGTTTAGCCATTGTAATTGCATTTGGATTATAAGGCCTTTGAATGGGCATAGCCCATAAATCCATAGTAAAACCATCTGAATAACCAGCAAAGTTTAATAAGCTTTTAGCTAACTCAGGATTAAACTCTTGTTTAGTTATATTATTGTCGTAGGCCCATGATGTTTTAGGTATTAATGAATTAGCCATTTCAGCTTTGCCTTGATATACGGTATCAAGTAGGGTTTCTTTATTAATGGCATAACTGATTGCTTGTCGAACAAGTTTGTTGTCAAAAGGAGCTTTATTGATATTAAAACCAAAGTATCCAACGTTTAAGGCCGTTACTGCTTCTAAAGATAAGTCTTCATGTTGCACTATTTTTTCATGGGCAATAGGGTAGGCTACAACGTCACATTCTTTTGCAAGTAACTTGGTTAACCTACCTGTATTACTTGGCGTTATATCAAATACTAACTGATCTATTTTGGCAGGTTCTTGCCAATATTGCTTATGTCGATAGAAACGTATTAATGAGCCAACTCTATATTCTTTAAGTTTAAAAGGTCCTGTTCCTATAGGATGTGTATCTATATCTGACTTTGCTTTTAATTTTGTTAATTGTTCCGCGTATTCAGCCGACAAAATAACAGCAAAATCTGTAGCAAGGTTTGCTAAAAATGAATTATCAGCTTGAGCTAAATGAAAGCGGACAGTATATTCATTAATTTTTTCAATATCATAAATTAAATCGTTTAAACCAACATCTTGAAAAAAAGGATAATTTCCACCAGAAACTAAGTGGTAAGGGTGAGCAAAATTTAGCACTCTTTCGAAACTAAAAATAACATCATCTGCATTTAAGGTTCTTGTTGGTGCAAAGTAATCAGTTTGATGAAAAGTAATGTCTTTACGTAGATAAAATGTGACTTTTTTACCATCACGAGTAACATGCCATGATTTAGCGATGGCGGGACTCAATATATTATCATCACCCTGATAAGCAATTAGCCTATTATATAGTTGATTTGAGGTAGCATCTATTGTTGTTCCTGAAGTTACTAATTGAGGATTGAATGTTTCAGGGGAGCCTTCAGCGCAATATATAACACTACGTTCACTTAAAGATAACTTTCCCTCTTCATTACAAGCAGATAATAAAAAGCAAAGGAGTAATATAGAAATAAACTTAAGATTATTCATCAGCTGGATTACCTTCAAGTAAATTATATTTTTTTAAGTATCCCCTAAGTTGATGATAGGTTAGTTCTAGTGCTTGAGCTGTTTTCTTTTGATTATATTGACAATGTTCTAAGGCTGACTGAATTAACTCAACCTCATATTTTTGTGATAAAGATTTTAGCGATTGAGGGAAGTTGGCATTCAGAATCGCAGGCGTTAGGGATACTTCTTGGTTTTCTTTATTATCTGATTTACTGCTATCTACGTTTGCGTCTGGTTGCTGCGTATCATTTGTAGGTGACGATGCAATATTCGCTTGAACGGGTGTTCTATCAATTGTTTTAATCTGTTGTGTTGGTCTAAAAGGCGACTCGAAAGGGTCAATAATTAACTCGTGCACAGGCAAGTGCGGATTATTGCAACGATAAACACTGCGTTCTATCACATTTTTTAATTCGCGAATATTACCAGGCCAAGAATATTCTAGCATTGAACGTTTAGCCTTTTCAGTAAAGCCACTAAATAACTCGAATTCTAATTCTCGTGCCATATTAATAGCGAAGTGTTCTGCTAGCATTAAAATATCTTCAAGCCTTTCTCGCAGGGGCGGTAAGGTAATAACATCAAACGCTAATCGATCGAGTAAATCGGCTCTAAATTGCCCAGAAGCTGCCAACGTGGGTAAATCTTCATTGGTTGCAGCGACTAAGCGAACATCGGTGGAAATAGTACGTGATCCGCCAACTCGTTCAAACTCACCATATTCAACAACACGTAATAATTTCTCTTGAATTAAACCAGACGTATTGGCTATTTCATCTAAAAAAAGCGTGCCATTATCTGCGCGTTCAAATCTACCTTCATGGCGTTTGCTTGCACCCGTAAATGCACCAGAGTCATAGCCGAAAAGTTCTGTTTCAAGCAAGTTTTCATTAAGCGCAGCACAATTAAGCTTTAAATAGTTTTGTTCCCAACGTTTCGATAAGTAGTGTAATCGCGCAGCAACTAATTCTTTACCTGTACCGCGTTCACCGATAATTAAGACAGGCTTACTTAATGGAGCTATTTGAGATATTTGTTCTAATACTTCTAAAAAACTATTAGATTGACCAAGAAGATTATCTTGTTTATTGAAGCGTGCCATGTTTTGACCTACTGATGATACCAACTCAATATAACTAAATAGACTTGGTATTAGTTAAATTCACTAACAAATAGTGTATTTTATTAATTAACGATATGACAGTGTTTTTTTTAAATAAATAAGTCATTTTAAAACAATGTGTTATGCTGCTTTGTCATGTTGGCGTAAAATGTGAATAACATAAGCTATGAATTTGACAATCAATATGTACTTTATATATCTAAATAAAACACAAGATTATCAATTTGAACTAAGTAAGAGCGTTAATTAAAAGTAAGAGGAAGTTGTTATGGGTATTTTTTCAAGATTTACAGATATTATCAATTCTAATATTAATAGTATATTAGATAAAGCTGAAGATCCGGCCAAAATGGTGCGTTTGATTATTCAAGAAATGGAAGATACTTTAGTTGAAGTACGCTCAAGTTCTGCTAAAACGTTAGCAGATAAAAAAGAGTTATCTCGTCGAGTTACTCGTTTTGAGAATGAAGCACAACAATGGCAGGAAAAAGCTGAACTTGCATTAAGTAAAGATCGTGAAGACTTAGCCCGTGCTGCTTTAGTAGAAAAGAAAAAGAGTACGAGCAATGCCGAAACCTTATTGCAGGAATTAGCACAAACTGAAGAACACATTCTTAAACTTCAGGATGAAATTTCACAACTGCAAGATAAACTAGCAGATGCAAAAGCAAGACAGAAAACGATTATCATGCGAGAAAAAACAGTTAACTCTCGCTTAAAGATTAAGAAAAACATTGAAAGCAATAAAGTTAATGATGCTTTAAGTCGTTTTGATAGCTATGAACGTAAAATAGATGATATTGAAGGGCAAGTTGAATCGTATGATTTAGCAAGTAAGTCATTAGCAGATGAAATATCTGAACTTGAAGCCGATGATAAAGTTGATGATGAATTAGCATCTTTGAAAGAAAAAATGAAAAATAGTTAATATTAATTTTAATATGTTAGTAAGGAATACTAACCTTATTAAATGGTTTAAAAGCGTAAATGCTCAGTATTGAATGAATAAAGTTAAGGGGAAGTATCGTGGAAGAGCTGATTATTGCACCGGTTATTATTTTCTTGGTGATAGTTGCGCCAATTTGGCTAATATTACACTACCGAAGTAAAGGGCAAGTTAGCCAAGGGCTTAGCGAAGAAGAATATATTCAGTTATCTGATTTATCCGAGACCGCAGATAAAATGGCAGATCGAATTAAAACATTGGAAGCCATTTTAGATGTGGAGACACCTGACTGGAGAAATAAACTATGATTGGTCGTCGTGGAGAACTATATCGCAATGCCAGTGATGGCAAAATAGCCGGTGTTTGTGCAGGTATCGCAGATTATTTCGGCTGGGAAACATGGTTAGTAAGAATTTTAATCGTCTCAGGTGTACTTTTTGGCATGCCGTTTTTAGTTTTCGGCTATATTGCCGCTTGGTTTATTTTGGATAAAAACCCTAAAGTGCCAGCCAAACAAAGTAAATACCAAAAGTCATCTACTTCAAATAATGGACAAAACGTCAATACTAGTTATGAAGATGAGCAAGTAAACGAGTCAATTAAAGTCAAATCTAGGGTATGGCAATCAGGTGAACCACCTAAGCAGGCTTTTCATGATATTCGCCGTAAGTTTTCATCATTAGAGAAACAGTTACAAGCAATCGAGCATTATGTCACTTCGTCAGAGTTTACCGTGGCGAGAGAAATCAATAAACTGTGATTGTTTAAATTAAAGTTCCTCTACATTAAAAATGAAAATAAATTAGATGCCAGCCTTAGTTCATAAATATGGTAGACAAAGTGAACTAAGACTATTATTTTTCTATGAAAATCATTACCATCAAATTAATCACCTATTAAGCTCTATAAATGTAGTTAAGCAAAATGGCAATTATTAAAAAACAGCGACTAGATAAACTAAAGAATAAAGCCAGTGAATTAATAAACCGTAGTTTAGATCAACATATTAATTTAGCGGTTACTGGGTTAAGTAGAAGTGGTAAAACTGCCTTTATAACGTCATTGGTTAATCAATTGATTAATGAAGGCAATAACAGTCGACTAAGTTTTTTTGACCCCGTGCATCAGGGTAACTTTATTGCAGCAAAGCGGATCCCACAACAACATTTATCTATTCCTCGTTTTGACTATGATAAAGCAATATCATCTCTTACTAGTGATACGCCTTCTTGGCCTGAGCCTACTCACGGTATTAGTGAACTACGCTTGGCAATACGTTATCAGCCTAAAAAGTCACTATTAAAATATGCCACTGATATGGCAACTTTAACATTAGATATTACTGATTACCCTGGCGAGTGGCTACTTGATTTACCTATGCTTAATCAGACCTATGAAGAATGGTCTGAACAAACTCAGGCATTATTAACTGCGACGCCTCGGAATAAGTTTTCGCAAGAATTTATAGCTAAGGTTGGAGAGATAGATCCCTTTGCTATAGCAGATGAAGATTTATTAGCGCAATTATCTAAAGAGTATACTGAATTACTTCATGTTTTTAGATATGACTTAGGTTTATCTGTTATTCAACCAGGACGCTTTATTTTACCTGCAGAGTTAGCGGGAGCACCTATCTTAGAATTTTTCCCCTTTCCAAAATTAAATGAAATTGACGGTAATGACTATCAAAATGCTAGTGATGATAGCTTTATTGGAATGCTTAGGTCGCGATATATTGAATATAAAGAACAGGTTGTTAAAGTATTCTATCGTCAAAACTTCTTACGCTTTGATCGGCAAATTGTTTTAGCTGATTGTTTAACTCCGCTAAATGCCTGTTCAGATAACAGTGGTTCAGAGAGTTTTAGTGATTTGCAGTTAGCTATTGATATGATTCTAGAAAGCTATAGTTATGGGAAGTCAGGTTTATTTTCTCGGTTGTTTTCACCTAAAATTGATAAATTATTGTTTGCAGCAACTAAAGCAGATCATGTTACTTCTGATCAGCATGCACCCATGGTTTCTTTATTAAATCAACTTATTCATCAAAGTAAGCATAAACTTAACTATGAAGCGATTGAAATGAAAACGCTTGCTGTAGCAGCAGTGAAAAGCACTTCATTAGGAACAACACAACATAAAGGGCAAACAATACCTGTAATTCAAGGTAATACAGAGCCTAAAGAATCAGGGAAAACGGAAAGAATAACGCTTTATCCAGGAGCTGTTCCAGATAAGTTACCAGAAAAGAGTTTTTGGCAAGAATCCGCTTTTAATTTTATTAATTTCTCACCCCGCAGCGGAATGACAAAGCATGAACCTTTACCTCATATTCGTATGGATCAAGTATTACAATTTTTATTGGCGGACAAAATGATATGAATAGAGCTAATAACAAAACTGGTGATAAAGCCTACCAACAACAAATTCTTTTTTCTGAAAAAGAGTTATCAGAAGAAAGTGCTGCTAGCGAAGGAAAAGAAAGTAAATTTAGTGAGCAAGTAATATTTGAAAATCAAGATTATGTATTTGTTGATGATAAAAAAGATTTACCTACGTTTGTGGATGAGGAGCTTTCAGCACAAGCATTAGATCAAAGCGTGAGCAGTGAAACATCTAAACCGCGATGGCTATGGCGAATAGCCTTGACTCTCTTTGTTGGTGTTATCGGTGTTGAGCTTGTTGACTTTTTTATTGAAGGGTTTGCAAACTCCCCATTACTGACTAGTGTTTACGGAGTTATTTTATCTTGCCTGATTATTATCGCCTCAACAAATGTATTTAGCGAATTATCCACATTAAGACAATTTAAACGCCGTGAAAAACTCAGACAACAAGCTTGTGAATTATTAACTCAAGACATTGAAAATAAAGAGCAAAATGTTAGCGCTGTAGATGTAAAGTCTTTCTGTCAAAAAGCAAGTGAGAGTTTACCTTGCGACCTTGTTTCTGAACAAGCGCAAGTATGGCAAGAAGCGGTAAATGAGCAATACAGCGATGCTGAGTTATTACAACTTTATTCACGCTTGGTACTTACTAAAGTCGATGAAAAAGCAATGGCAGAAATTGCAAAGTTTTCGACAGAAGCTGTTGTACTTGTTGCACTTAGTCCTGTAGCGCTAATTGATATGTTAATTATTTTATGGCGTAATTTACGTATGATTAATAAAGTAGCCCTTTTATATGGTATGAAGTTAGGCTATTGGAGCCGAATAAAATTAATCAGGCAGGTATTTGTTAACATGGTCTATGCAGGTGCTAGCGAACTCATTACTGATTTTGGTTCGGATATGATTGGTGCTGATTTGCTCGGTAAGCTTTCTGGCCGCTTAGCTCAGGGGTTAGGTGCAGGCATGTTAACAGCTCGTTTAGGTGTTAAAACAATGCAGTTATGTCGACCTGTACCATTTGAAGATAAGCCTAAATTCTGTCTCTTATACACATCTGACGCTGCCGACGAAGAGGATAGTGTAGAT
>CAJXUT010000035.1 GCA_913061365.1 uncultured Colwellia sp. | reverse complement strand
TGGGCTCGGAGATGTGTATAAGAGACAGCTTTAATCGACTTCCTTGCTAGTGCGGGTATTTTATAACAAAGCGTTTTCTCGGCTGCAACAACTTTAATAGAGCATAAACTCGACTATTTTGCTGTGATTGTACATAATTTTACCACTAATTAAGCTAAGTGGTTGATTGTTAATTTATTTATAAATGATAAGTATTAAATGATATTTTTAAAATAATTTTTACTTATCTTCAATTATTTGTTGTAGTTAGTAAAAGCAATTGATTTGGCGCATAGATTCAAAATTGTACCAGTGATAGAATATGCGCCATTAATTTCTCGTTATGCAATTGATGGCAACGAGAACAAACAGTAAATGAATTTAGAGGATTTATTGGTGACAGAATTAAAAAATGATAATTATTTACGTGCGTTATTAAAACAACCAGTAGATTACACACCTATATGGATGATGAGACAAGCAGGACGTTACTTACCTGAATACAGAGAAGTACGTAAAGGCGCTGGCGATTTCATGTCGGTTTGTCGTGATGCAGATTTAGCATGTGAAGTAACCATTCAACCATTACGTCGTTTTAAGCTTGATGCCGCTATTTTGTTTAGTGATATTTTAACTATTCCTGATGCAATGGGCTTAGGTTTATACTTTGAAACAGGTGAAGGTCCTAAATTTACTAACCCTATTACTTGTAAAGCTGATATAGAAAAAATTGGCATTCCTGATCCAGAAGATGAATTAGGGTATGTTATGAATGCAGTACGTACTATTCGTAAAGAGTTAAATGGCGAAGTACCACTTATTGGCTTTTCTGGTAGCCCATGGACATTAGCAACCTATATGATTGAAGGCGGTAGTTCAAAAGCTTTCACTAAAATCAAAAAGATGATGTTTTCAGATCCGCAAACCTTACACTTATTACTTGATAAGTTAGCTGATTCAGTTATTACTTACCTTAATGGCCAAATTGCTGCTGGCGCGCAATCGGTTATGGTATTTGATACTTGGGGTGGCGTTTTATCACCACGAGATTATAAAGACTTCTCATTACAATATATGGCAAAGATTGTTGATGGTTTAACTCGTCATGCAGACGGTCGTCAAGTTCCAGTAACTTTGTTCACTAAAAATGGTGGCATGTGGCTAGAAGATATCGTAGCAACAGGCTGTGATGCAGTAGGACTTGATTGGACTATTGATATTGATAAAGCAAAAGCTCGTGTTGGTGATAAAGTTGCATTACAAGGTAACATGGACCCATCAATGTTATATGCTCCTTTACCTCGTATAGAAGAAGAAGTATCTAAAATCTTAGCTGGTTTTGGTCATGGTGGAACAGGGCACGTATTCAACTTAGGCCATGGTATACATCCAGATGTAAACCCAGAGCATGCTGGACACTTTATCGAATCAGTTCATCGCTTGAGTAAGCAATACCATAAATAGAGGTTAAGAGAATATTTATTATAAAAATAGCGAACTTGATAAAGTTCGCTATTTTTTTAGCTGTTAATCTTCATCTACTTCATAGGCGCTAAAATCTGTAACACCTTTTTCTTCTAGAATACGACGTACACTTGCAGGTAATTTTTCATCATTATCTTTCGCCAAATCTTCATCATTGGGTAAAGGCTGGCCAGTAAAAGCATGTAAAAAGGCTTCACATAATAATTCACTATTAGTGGCATGGCGTAAGTTTTTTACTTGGCGACGAGTTCGTTCATCAGTTAATACTTTTAAAACGCGCAAAGGAATTGATACGGTAATTTTTTTTACCTGTTCACTTTTTTTTCCATGCTCGGCATAGGGATTTATATATTCGTCATTCCACTGAGCCATGTTACTTCCTCTATATTATTCTAGTTATCTGGTCGTACTAAATGAATTAAAGAATTCTCTTTGATTGATCTATTCATTACTTCAATTGGTATTCGTTATAAGATAGATTTTACTGGTTGTTGAAAATCAGTCAAGTAGAAGTTTAGATGTCCAAAAAATGTTGACCTAAATAAGTAAAGAGTTTAGAGTTATAGACGTCCAAACATCCAAAATTAAAATGATCAAATCAAGTATACAAAGTGATTGAATAAGAGGAAATTATATGTCGATCAATAAAATTACTACTGCTGCTGTACAAGCAGGTATTAATACCGACCAACAGCACGGTGCCGTGATTGCGCCTATTTATTTATCCAGTACTTATTCACTAAAAGGCTTTAATGATAAGCGTGAATTTGATTATTCCCGTACCGGTAATCCAACACGTGCTACTTTTGCGCAAGCAATTGCTGCCTTAGAAGAAGGTAGTGTTGGCATAGCGACTAGTACAGGAATGGCAGCAGTGCATTTAATTTGCCAGCTATTATCGGTAGATGATTTGGTTGTGATCCCTCATGATTGTTATGGCGGTAGCTTTCGTTTATTTACCCATTTAGCGAAACGCGGTCAGTTTAAACTGATCGTGGTTGATCAAAATGATGAGAAAGCGTTGGCGAATGCTTTAGCAGAAAAACCTAAACTAGTTTTATTAGAGAGCCCAAGCAATCCATTATTACGTTTAGTCGATATTGAAAAAATAACCAAAGCGAGTCATGACGTAGGAGCTTTAGTTGCGGTCGACAACACCTTTTTATCACCTGCATTACAGCAACCCTTATTATTGGGAGCTGATATCGTATTTCATTCTACGACAAAATATATCAATGGCCATAGTGATGTTGTTGGTGGCGTATTAGTGACTAAAGAACAGGAATTGGGTGAAGAATTGGCGTGGTGGGCTAATTGTATTGGTATAACAGGTAGCGCTTTTGATAGCTTTTTAGCTATACGCGGTTTAAAAACACTTCCGATACGTATAAAGCAGCATCAAGAAAATGCAGCGCAAGTAGCAACTTTTTTAAAGAACCACAATGCTATCAAGGCGGTTTACTATCCAGGATTCACAGATCATCCCGGACATGATATTGCTAAAAAGCAGCAAGCAGGCTTTGGCGCCATGTTAAGTTTTGAAGTCAAAGGGGGTGTTAATGCGGTGAAAATATTATTCGATAATTTATCTATATTCACTCTAGCACAATCGTTAGGTGGCGTGGAAAGCTTGATTAGCCATCCACCAACAATGACTCATGCAGGAATGGAAGAGTCTGCAAGACTAGAAGCAGGTATTACGGATTCTTTAGTACGAATTTCTGTGGGCATTGAAGATATTGAAGATATATTAGCAGATTTGGCTCATGGTTTAGAACAAAGTCAAATAGCTTAGAAAGTTTAAAATTAGTGTGAGTTGAGCGAGCAGAATAATAAACATGGAAACATTAAATAGACCTGAAAATAAGTTAGCAAAGCATGCGATTAACGTACATAAGTTTGGGGGAAGTTCCTTAGCTAATGCACAATGTATTGAACGTGTGCTTGATATTATCCGTCAAAACTGTCAACTAAATGATATTGTTGTGGTATCTGCTAATGGTAAAACAACAGACGGTTTATTTGCTTTACTTCACTTGGCTGAAATAGAAAAGCAAACTGACTTTGATGATGAGCTTGCAAGACTTTTAGCCGAACTAAAAGCGCAGCAACTAACACTTATTAGTACGTTGCTAAATGATGTTAATGCTAAGCAATTAGTACAATTGTTATCCGCAGATATTGCGCAACTTACTCATTGGCTAACAAGCGATTTAACAACTCATCGAAATGACATTTTATCGTTTGGTGAATTATGGTCAGCACGCTTATTATCAGCATTACTTAATGAGAAAATTTGTCCGAGTAATGCTATCGATGCACGCGATTTTTTAGTCATTAATAACGAACAAGATTGTGCAATCGATTATGCCTTGAGCCATGCTCAGCTCAAAACACGCTTACAATTTGGAAAGTTAGCTGTTGTTACTGGTTATATTAGTAAAGATGCTAGAGGAAAAACGTGTACGTTAGGTCGTAATGGCAGTGATTATTCTGCAACAATTATGGCTTCATTACTCAGTGCTTCACATGTGACTTTATGGACTGATGTTGATGGCATTTATAGTGCAGATCCTCGGGTAGTACCGAATGCGAGAAAATTATATCGATTACCTAATGGTGTTGCTAAAGAACTTGGTCGCTTAGGTAATCCTGTTTTACATGCAAAAACACTTAACCCTTTAGTGAGTGAACATTCATCACATCATTGTCATTTGCATGTTGCCAGTAGTTTTGATGCCCAAGTTAGTGGTACTGAAATAGGTAAATTTGGTCAAATTGCAAAGCAAGAACTGTCAGTAACATTTCTTAATGATTTATTATTAGTACAATTAGAAAATTTTACCAATGAACTTTTAAATACCGTAATAAATGAGTTTTCGCCTGTTTGTATCGATAATAAACAAGGTTTTGTTGTTATTGAGCAGAGTCAGCAGCAGGGGTTAAATCAATGGTTGGCTAGCCACAAAATTAAAGTCACGCATAAGCCTGTGGCTATTGTTGCTAGTGTGGGGCATAAGGTTGCACTACGTGGTGATATTAAAGCGCGTTTTAAACGTTCTTTAAAAAGTGCTCAGCCCATCTGTTTAGTTGCTAGTGATAATACCCACAGTATTATTGCCATTTTACCAGAACCTTGTTCTGTAGAGTTAATCAATAATGTTCATCGAGATATTATAAAAGATGCTCGTCCAATTGCAGTTGTTATCGCCGGCTTAGGTAATATTGGCCAACGTTTTTTAGAAATGCTACCAACACAACTAAATAGGATTTATGCTTTAGAAAATATTCATTTAGTGGGGCTTTTATCATCTAAAAAAGCATTAATCGACAATGATGGTATTGATGTAAGCAACGCATTGTCTCTCTTTAAAGCAGACGCAAAAGATTATGAGCATCAACAATTATTAACATGGCTTAATAACCATCCCTATGATGAATTGATAATGGTTGATATCACCCCTAGTGAAGACTTCAGCTTATTATATCAAGACTTCTTTTCCTCGGGTATTCACGTTATTGGCGCCAATAAATGGGCAGCCTCAGCAAGTACTCCTCACTATAATGATTTAAAAAATACAGCAAATAAGCATAACTGTTTATGGTTAGGTAATACTACGGTAGGCGCAGGGTTACCAATTAATTATGCTATTGAAGATTTAAAGCAAAGCGGAGATAAAGTTTCTGCAATTTCAGGGATCTTTTCTGGCACATTATCATGGTTGTTTGAAACCTATGATGGCTCTGTTGCTTTCTCTACTTTACTTTTAGATGCATTAGGACAAGGGATTACTGAACCCGACCCTCGTGAAGACTTATCAGGTAGAGATGTTCAGCGTAAATTACTTATCTTAGCGCGTATGGCTGGTTTTGAGCTGTCACTTGATGATATTGACTGTAAAAATTTGGTTCCAACTTCATTACAAGATTTAACCACAGAAGAGTTTTTATCAAGAGCTAATGAATTAGATGATTTTTTTGCAAATGCATTAACTGATGCCCAAAATAATAATTGTTGTATTCGTTACGTTGCTCGCTTACAACATGACAATGAAAAAAATAAATTAACAGCGCAAGTTGGTTTAGAAGTGTTACCGCAAACAGATGCTTTTGCTAGTTTAACGCCTTGCGATAATATTTTTCAAATTAGTAGTCAGTGGTACCAAGAAAACCCTTTAATTATTAGGGGCCCAGGTGCGGGGAGGGATGTTACTGCTGGTGGCTTACATTCAGATTTAGTCAATATTTGTCAGCAACTTGCTCATCGACCACATCAAGTAAAAATAAAGGGGCTAGATTAATTCTGCTCCCTCATTACATAAAATAAATATATACAGCTCAGTAACTTATTTACAATAACTCACTTTGTTTTTAAAGTTCCGAGTTGCTTAGTTGTATTTTTTCTAGCATTATTGAGTTTTATTCATAAGCTTGATTGACGCAATGGTTAAACCTCTTCAGCATCAAACACATTATACTTATCAAGTTAAAGTCTTGTTGAGTAGAATTTATGGGCGCAGTCAGTTAAATGACTCTATGCTTGAACGAGCAATGCATTATTTTAACCATAAAGCATTTGTTGCAACAGATGAGTCGATAAATCAAGACCACCTTGAGCTAGAAAGAATAGAATGTATTGATCGTCATAACCATTTAGTTAATATTTGTCATGATATTATTGAATTGACCGAAGGTGAAAGTTTCGAAGAGACTAACCGTAAATCGGCTAAACTGCTAGGTACTATTCAATTAATTAGCCCAACTGAGGGTGAGAAAGTTGCTGATAATAATGAATATTGTAAGTCATTATATAAAGCAATATTAAGCTTACGTTTACTCGATAGATTACTTTTTGATATTGATATTTCTGATCCTCATATAGTCAATACTTTTGCAGAATTTCCTGAGCAATCTTTTGCTCAATTTGATTTTGATGCTCAGCGTCGTGTAATAGAGCAAATTAAAATTCCTTTATTAATGGCTGCACTATTGCAAGATATTGGGCTTTATCATAATGAAGCACAAGACATTCTCACAGGTGGTGATCCCACAGCAAAACCTTATCGTACATTAACGATAGACGAGCGAAAAAAACTGTTAGCGATAAATTATAAACAAACACTAAACTATATTACCCATGCGTTAAGTTCACCCATATATGTAGGTGGCTCGAAAGAAGATAGATCGCAGTTTATAGCCGATGAGTATGAAAAATCTCAGTTTTTACAACAATTAATTAAAGCTAGTTTTAAGTCAAAAGAAACCATTGGCAATTTATTAAAAGTACCACAGATATATACTTCTATTATTTTATCTACCAAAGCCAGTTACAACTATAAAGTGCTGCCTCAGGTTTTTCAGGTACTAAATAAAAATGCTGAATTAGGTGCTTGCTCTCAAGTTGTTGTTGATGCCCTTTATCAAATTACGGGTATGTTTCCTCAAGGTTATGGTGTTATTTATATGCCAACAGAGGGGGGCTGTTATGAGTACGCTATTGTTAACCGATTATACCCAACGTTACCTGACGAACCTTTATGTCGTAAAGCAACGAGAAACCTCACTTTTATTGGTTATGGGCATAATATTGAAGTTAAAAAGATGAATAATTTATATTTTCCACATATGGCTAAAAAAGTTTCCCGTTTAAGCAAAGAACGTTTGAATGAAATTCTTGAGCTGCTCTATTCAAATTATAAGGAAAGGCAAGAACTAGATTTACTACCACGTTGTTGGCATGCAAATGAATATTTTTCAGTGAAAGAAAATCAAAAACTGTGGAATAGACTTGAACAGTAAGAAAAGCTTATTAATAAAAAGGATGTAAATGAAAAACTCTCTCACTAACTCAGATCTCAAAACTAAACCAAAACTTTGGCATTGTTATAACAGTCGCTCATTACGAGCACTATGGGCTATGGAGGAGTTAGAAATAGAGTATGAAATAGAAACAATGGCGTTTCCCCCTCGTTATACCGTTGAAAAATATAAAGAGCTCAATAGTTTAGGAACTGTGCCATTTTTTGTCGACGGGGAGCAGGGTGAAATTCAGATGACTGAATCGGTGGCTATTTGCCATTATTTAGTAGAAAAATATCAAAGTGAAAATAATATTAAGCTTACGGCAGAAGATGCTGAATACGGTAATTATCTAAACTGGCTTTATCATAGTGATGCAACACTAACGTTTCCACAAACCTTGGTATTAAGGTATCGTGCTTTTGCAGCGAAAGACTGTACTCAGAGCAAGACTGCAGATGATTATGATGCATGGTTTGCTGCACGCTTAGAGCGCTTAAGTGATCACTTACTTCATCATGATTACTTATGTGAAAATCGATTCACAATTGCTGATATAGCCATAGGGTTTTCATTACACCTCGCCACTTTATTAAGTTTGGATAAACATTTTAACCCACAGGTTGAAGCTTATTTGAGCAGGCTAAAAAACAGGCCTGCATTTCAACGAGCACAGGCAATAGGCAAAGAAATGGATCCATTTGTTAAAAAATAATTTTTAGTTATAGTGGTGAGTAAATAAATTTAGCCATAGCGTTATTTTCTTTTCTCTAGTGCTTCAATGTAATTTAAGAGTGTATGACTTGAACCTACATCGTTATAAACAATAACGTTGGATCATCGTCACTAATAATTTATCTGTCTTATCAATTTCACTATGCGCTAAAAATTCATTAGGTTGATGTGCTTGATTGATTGAACCTGGGCCTAATACTAATGTTTGGCAACCAAGCTGCTGAATGAAAGGTGCTTCAGTGGCGTAATTAACAGCACAGCAACTATGGCCACTAATTTCTTCGGCAATACTAACAAAGCATGTGTCATCATTAGCAAGTTTTTCTTGTTCAAAACTGGGTGAGCTAGGGTGTAACTCTTTAAAAGTGATTCGACCCGGATATTTCTCAGCTAAAGGTTTTAGGGTTTCACTTATCCAATGAAGTAATTCATCATCGTTCATTCCTGGGAGTGAACGAAAATCAACATCAAGATCACAATGACCGCAAATGCGATTAGCATTATCTCCACCTTTGATGGCACCCATATTAAGGGTTGGTGCAGGTACATCAAAAGCTTCGTTTTGATAATTTAGATTGAATTTTTTTTGTAAACTAATGAGTTCGCCAATAACTTGGTACATTATTTCAATTGCATTAACACCTAAGCTTGGCTTACTTGAATGGCCAGATTGTCCTTGCACACTGATGCGGTGTGTCATGTGTCCTTTGTGCATCATTACAGGTACTAAATTAGTTGGCTCACCTATTATTGCTACATCAGGCTTAACAGCTTGGCTTTGAGAAAAAAATCTTGCGCCAGCCATAGTTGTTTCTTCATCAGCTGTTGCAAGTACATATAAAGGCTTCTTTAATTGCTTAGCATTAAGACCTTTACACGCTTGTAAAATAAAAGCGAAAAACCCTTTCATATCACACGTACCTAAGCCGTAAAACTTATCATCTTTATCAACTAGACCCATAGGGTCGCTTAACCAACGACTTTCATCAAATGGAACTGTGTCACTATGTCCGGCAAGTAATAAGCCTCCTTCACCACTACCAAGTTTGGCAAGTAAGTTATATTTATTGTCACTACCTTTGTGAGCGCCAGGAACTTTTTGAATATCAATGCTAAACCCTAATTGCTCAAACCATGTTGCAAGCAGTTGAATAACTTCTAAATTACCTTGATCCCAGCTTGGTTGAGTTGAGCTTACAGAGGGGCAGGCAATCAATTGAGTTAATGACTGTGTAAAATTAGGTAGAGATGACATAAAAATTATTCCGGAAAAATATTTGAATAAAAACGTAAATAATTATGCTTAATAGTTGCATAACTACCCATTAGCTGATAAATTGCTAATATATTGTAAATAACCTGCTTTCATAAGGCTACTTTTTTCATAAGGCACCAGTGTAATGCTTATTATTCAAGAAATACGACGACGATAGAGAACTTTTTATTATCTCTTGAGTGCTTTAGTTATAAGAGGTGGTTATTCCCTGGTAAAAAGCATATCGTTATTGTTTATTTGAATGTTAAGGTGTTTTGTTGTGTCAAAAGTTATGAAAGTCGCCGTTATTGGCGCAAGTGGTTATGCAGGTGCTGAATTAGTTGGTTTATTTAGTCAGCACGATAAAGTCTCAATACAACATCTAGTTGTGTCAGAAAACTCTTCTTCTTGTGGAAAACTTTTTAGCGAATTACATGGTCGTTTTAAAGGTATATGCGATTTGCCGCTGCAATCTTTTTCAAAAGAGTGGTTTGAAGCATCTGCTGATGGTATAGATGCTGTTTTCTTTGCTACTCCTCATGAATTTAGTGCTGATTGGGCGCATGCCTTTGTTGAAGCTGGCGTGAAAGTTTTTGATCTTTCTGGCGGTTTTAGACTTAAAAATCCACAAGATTACCCTACTTTTTATGGCTTTGAACATGCTAATGTTGAAGCATTATCAAGCGCTGTCTATGGCTTAGCTGAATGGCAGCAAGATGATATTGCTAATGCAAAATTAATTGCGGTTCCCGGCTGTTACCCTACTGCAAGTTTATTATCTCTTAAGCCTATTACCAGTAATAATTTCCAAGTTGAAAATGCTTTAATTGTGGTAAATGGCATTAGTGGCGTAAGTGGTGCCGGTAGAAATGCTTCCTTGGCTACTAACTTTAATGAAGTAAGCCTTAAGCCTTATAATATTCTACAACATAGACATCAACCTGAAATTTCGCAAGAAGCGAATGCTTCGGTAATTTTTAATCCACACTTAGCTCCTTATAAAAGAGGGTTACTCGCTACTGTAACTTTACAGTTAAAGACCGAGGTTACGAGTGAGCAAGTTGCACAAGTATTTGAACAAGCCTACGCCGACAAACCGTTAGTAAGACTTGTTGGTGCTTGGCCGCAAATTGCTAATGTTGCCAACACCCCATTTGCTGATGTACATTGGCAGCTTGATGAAGATAAACATGTGCTTGTAGTAAGTTGTGCTATTGATAATTTATTGAAAGGTGCGGCATCGCAGGCATTGCAATGCTTTAATATTTCATTGGGTTTGCCTAGTGAATACAGCATGTTGGCTAGTTAGATAATCATATCAACTAAATACCCATAGAAAATAAGAGAAATAACATGAGTAACGCAAAACCCTTAGTGATAAAAATAGGCGGTGCAATCTTAGAAAAAGAAGATGCACTTAATAGTTTATTATCAGTGATTACCAAGCTAAAAACTGATGCGAAAGTGGTTTTGGTTCATGGTGGTGGTTGTGTCGTTGATGAAATGCTCACACAAGCTGGCTTTACTACGGTTAAAAAGCATGGTTTAAGAGTTACACCTAAAGAGCAAATAGGTTTAATTAGCGGCGCGTTAGCTGGCACGGTAAATAAATCAATCGTTGCTACAGCAAATAGCATGAATTTACCTGCGGTTGGTTTATCATTAACTGATGGTGATATGATTCACTGTAAGTTATCTCCACAAGATCTAGGTCAAGTAGGTCTTCCTAGCGCTAAAAATAGTGTATTATTAGATGCCTTATTAAACAGCCAATTTTTGCCTGTTATTTCTTCTATTGGCGCTTTGCCCAATGGTGATTTAGTTAATGTTAATGCTGATGATGCTGCTGTTGCTATTTGTCAGTTATTAAATGCACAATTGTTGTTGTTAACAGATGTTAATGGTGTAAAAGGTGCCGATGGCGAATATTTGTCTAGTTTAAATAGTGAGCAGGCGAATACTCTCATTGAAGAAGGTGTTATTGCTGGTGGCATGACAGCTAAAGTGAATGCGGCGCTACATGCAGCGAATCAATTACGACGAAGTATCGCGGTTGCTAGTTGGCAATCGCCAGAGCAGATTATGCAACTGCTTGATGGTCAGGGTGTAGGCACACAAATTCAGCCTGATTAGCATCTCATAGCCCTTCAAATTATATAATGAAGGGTTAACGTAATAGTTTTTTTAGAAGAAGATACCAATGTCGAACCAATTAAATCACTTTTTAGCTGACGATCAGCTAAACAAAAATCAATTGTTAGCCTTAATAGAATTAGCAATTAACATTAAAAACAAACCTGAAGATTATAATCAAGCCTTAGCTGGAAAGTCAGTGGCGATGATATTTGAAAAACCTTCATTAAGAACCCATGTTAGTTTTGATATGGGCATCAATAAGCTTGGTGGTCATGCGCTTTATTTAGGGCAGCAAAATGGCAAATTAGGTGAACGTGAACGTGTTAGTGACTATGCTAAAAACTTATCATGTTTTAGCGACGCAATTGTTGCGCGTGTTTTTAGTCACGATTCTATTCAAGGTTTAGCGAAGCACGGTAGTGTACCAGTGATCAATGCCTTGTGTGATGTATACCATCCATGTCAAGCATTGGCTGATTTTGTAACATTAACAGAGTTACTTCCTACGTTAAATAAAAGCGAGTTAAGTGAAGTTAAATTGGCTTATGTTGGTGATGGTAATAATGTTTCTAATTCATTAATGATCATGGCGGCCATTTTAGGTGTAGACTTCACTTTATTGACGCCAACTGGTTATGAAGCACAAGCTGATATTGTAAAAACGACACAAGCATTGGCAAATGAATCGGGCGCTAAGTTGACTATTACAACGGATGTTAACGCTATTGGCGAACAAGATGTTATCTATACAGATACATGGATTTCAATGGGCGATGAGGATTCAAGTAAAAAAGCACAAATATTAGCGCATTTTGCGCCTTACCAAGTTAATCATCAGTTGATGACCAAAGCGAGTGCAAGTGTAGTAATGCATTGCCAACCAGCACATTTGGAAGAAGAAATTACTACAGAATTATTTGATAGTGAAATGGCTGTTGTATTTCAGCAGGCAGAGAATAGAATGTGGGCACAAAATGCAGTATTAGTGTCGTTATTTAGCAAGTAACTATTACCGTAGCAATATTTATAAATTATTAACAAAATTTAGAGAAAAATCATGAGTATTAAAAAGAAACAAATCAAAAAAGTAGTGTTAGCTTATTCTGGCGGCTTAGACACATCAGCAATCATTCCATGGTTGAAAGAAAACTATGATAACTGTGAAGTTATCGCTTTTTGTGCTGATGTTGGTCAAGGTGAAGAAGAGCTAGTTGGTATTAAAGAAAAAGCTATCGCTTCAGGCGCCTCTGAATGTTACGTAGCTGACTTAAAAGAAGAGTATGTTAAAGATTACATATACCCAATTCTTAAAACAGGTGCAGTTTACGAAGGTCAATACTTATTAGGTACGTCAATGGCACGTCCTATTATTGCTAAAGCACATATTGAAGTTGCTTTAAAAGTTGGTGCTGATGCGGTATGTCATGGTTGTACTGGTAAAGGTAATGACCAAGTACGTTTTGAAGCTTGTTTTGCTGCTCTTGCTCCTGAGCTTACTGTTATTGCGCCATGGCGTGAATGGGACATGGTATCTCGTGAAGATTTACTAGATTACTTAGCTGAACGTGAAATTCCATGTGCTGCTTCACTAACTAAAATATATAGCCGTGATGCAAACGCATGGCATATCTCTCACGAAGGTGGTGAGTTAGAAGATCCGTGGTGTGAGCCTTCTAAAGAAGTGTGGACAATGACGGTTGATCCAATGGACGCACCAGATGAAGCTGAAAAAGTGCAATTAAGCTTTGTTGAAGGTGAATTAGTTTCTGTTGACGGTAAAGACTTCTCTCCAAGTGGCGCAGGCGCATACGAGGCACTAATGTACCTTAATGCTAAAGCTGCAGCTCATGGTGTTGGTCGAATTGATATCGTTGAAAACCGTTTAGTTGGTATGAAATCTCGTGGTTGTTATGAAACACCGGGTGGCACAGTATTAATGGCGGCGTACAAAGGCTTAGAAACGCTTATTTTAGATAAAGAATCTTTAAAATATCGTGAATCAGTTGGTCTTGAATTCTCTCATGTTATTTATGATGGTCGTTGGTTTACACCACTTGCCAAAGCACAATTAGCTTCAGCCGCTTCTTTTGCAGAAAAGCTTACCGGTGATGTTGTTGTTAAGTTATACAAAGGTATGGCGCAAGTTATTCAACGTCGTTCACCTAATAGCCTTTACTCAGAAGAGTTTGCTACGTTTGGTGCTGACGATGTTTACGACCAAAAACATGCTGAAGGTTTTATCCGTTTATTTAGTTTATCAAGTCGTATTACTGCTCTTTCTCAAAAAGAGAAGTAATAATCGCTTTACTTGTGAGAAGCTAGCGACGCTATAGTGTCGCTAGCTTTATTTACATTCTAAATGGTGTTTTCAAAAGATTGAAATAAATCATCATGGCCTTAGTTGTGAGATGTGTTGGACGCGGATAGCGTTGAAACTCCTTTTGCAATATAAATACTATTTTCGAAAAAAGTTGGAGTAAATAAGCATGGCTTTATGGGGCGGACGCTTTAAAGAAAAAGCGAGTGTACAGTTTAAAAAATTCAATGACTCGCTACCTGTTGATTACCGCATGGCAGTACAAGATATTGTTGGCTCAATTGCTTGGGCGCAAGCAATTCATGAAGTTGGCGTGTTAAATGATGACGAACTAACACGCATCATTGCAGCACTAAATGAATTGAAAGCTTCAGTAGAAGAAAATCCGAAACAAATTTTGCTTTCAGATGCGGAAGATATTCATAGCTGGGTAGAAATCCAGTTAATTGAAAAAACAGGTGATTTAGGCAAGAAGCTTCATACAGGTCGTAGCCGTAATGACCAAGTTGGCACAGATTTAAAACTTTGGTGTAAAGAAACGGGTGGCGAATTACTATTTGCTTTAGTTAATTTACAACAAGCAATGATGAGCCTAGCTGAGCGTGAGAAAGACACTGTTTTACCTGGTTACACTCATTTACAGCGCGCACAACCTGTTACTTTTGGTCATTGGTGTTTAGCTTATGTAGAAATGTTTAACCGTGATATTGGTCGTTTAAAAGATGCGTTATACCGTTTAGATGTTTCTCCATTAGGTTCTGGCGCTTTAGCGGGCACAGCATATCCAATTGACCGTAATGCACTAGCTCATCGTTTAGGTTTTAGAACTGCCACGATGAATAGTTTAGATGCAGTTTCAGACCGAGATCATGTAATTGAACTACTGGCTAGCGCGAGTATTTCAATGATGCATTTATCTCGTTTTGCAGAAGATTTAATTTTCTATAACTCTGGTGAAGCGGGTTTTGTAGAAATGAGCGACTTAGTTAGCTCTGGCTCTTCATTAATGCCACAAAAGAAAAACCCTGATGCATGTGAATTAATTCGTGGTAAAGCAGGTCGTGTTTTTGGTTCTTTAACCGGTATGTTAACAACCATGAAAGCTTTGGCGCTTGCCTATAATAAAGATATGCAAGAAGATAAAGAAGGTTTGTTTGATGCACTTGATACGTGGCAAGAGTGTATGGAAATGGCTGTGTTAGTTGCGGACGGACTTAAAGTGAATAGAAGCCGTACATTGGCTGCTGCACAACAAGGTTATGCAAATGCTACTGAGCTTGCCGACTATTTAGTAGGTAAAAATATTCCATTCCGTGAAGCGCATCATATCGTAGGTGAAGTAGTTTTAGCTGCTATTGCTGAAGGTTGTCCACTGGAAGATTTAACACTAGCTCGTTTACAAGAATTTAGTTCGCAAATAGAGCAAGATGTTTATCAACACCTTTCTATTGAATCAACGCTTGATAAACGTGAAGCACTTGGTGGTACTTCTCGTGCACAAGTAGAAAAAGCATTGGCTAATGCTGGCAATGAAGAAATATTGAATGAACAAGTTGTTGGCGCGCCAGGTAAACAGCAAACAGAAGTGGCACTTCAACAAGTGAAACAACGTTTAAATGCGCAACGCGCTGCTGCCATGTCGGTACGTAGAGCACGTATGTCAGATGTTGAAAAAATTCATGCCTTAGTGAATGTGCAAGCGGATAAAGGTGAAATACTACCTCGTTCTTTAGACAATACTATTCATGACGTGCAAAACTTTGTTGTTGCTGAACTTGATGGTGAAGTTGTGGGTTGTGCATCACTTTATATTTATCAAACAGATCTTGCTGAAATTCGTTCTGTTGTTGTAGATAAGAACGCACAAGGACAAGAGCAGGGTCAAGCTTTGGTACAATACTTACTTGAATTTGCACATCAAATGGAGTTAAAACAAATTATAGTATTAACTTACATCCCTGAATACTTCAATAAGTTAGGCTTCTCAGTAATAGAGAAAAGCTCATTGGCAAGCAATATCATTGAGGACAGTGAACAAAGTCCACATAAAGATCCTGCTGATGAAATTGCGATGGCATATGTTGTCGATCGTTCAGGTACTGCTTAATAAAGTGAAAATGAGTCATATCATTTTATTTAGGTAAAAGGAAAACAGAAAGAGATCATGGATAATAATAAAAATAATGTTAAATGGTTTAGAAATGCTGCGCCTTATATTAATGCGCATCGTGGTAAAACTGTTGTTTTAATGTTTGGCGGAGAAGCGGTTTCACATGCTAACTTTGCCAATATTATTCATGATATCTCTTTGCTACGTAGTTTAGGCGTTAAGTTGGTGGTTGTGCATGGTGCACGTCCGCAAATTGAAGAACGCATGATACAACGTGGTATTACGCAAGTAATTGAAAAAAATATTCGTGTTACAGATGCTGATACACTTGTAGCTGTTAAAGATGCTACAGGTTCATTGCGTTTACATATAGAAGCTCTATTAAGTACAGGGCTAGTTAATTCACCTATGCATGGCTCTCAAATACGTGTAAGTACCGGTAATTTTGTTATTGCCAAGCCTATGGGCGTGCGTGATGGCGTTGATTACAAATACACGGGTAGTGTGCGTAGGATTGACTCTGATGGCATTAATATGCAGTTAGATTACGGTTCAATTGTTTTATTATCTCCCATTGGTTATTCTCCAACAGGTGAAGTTTTTAACCTTGCCTTAGAAGATGTTGCTGCACAAACTGCGATCGCCTTAAAGGCCGATAAATTGATCACACTAACTGAAGATGACGGCTTGTTAGCTAAAACAGGTGAGTTGATCAGAAGCTGTAGTGTTCGCACCGTTAAAACATTGCTGGATGAAAAAGACTGTCATGTTCGCCAGTTATTACTACGTGCGATTATTCAATGTGGTGAAAATGGTGTTGAGCGTTGTCATTGTGTAAGTTATCAAAGTGATACTGCATTATTACAAGAGTTGTTTACTCGCGATGGTGCGGGAACCTTGATTGCAAAAGATCATAAAGAGCAAATCGCTATTGCGACAATTGATGATGTTGGTGGTATTTTAGAATTACTTGCGCCATTAGAAGCTGAAGGCGTTTTAGTAAAACGCTCACGTGAATTACTTGAAGTTGAAATTGATAAATTCACCGTAATCAAAAAAGAAGATGTTATTATTGCTTGTGCTGCTTTATATCCGTATGCAGATGCTCAAATGGGCGAAGTTGCCTGTGTTGCTATTCACCCTGATTACCGCAAGGGTAATCGCGGGGGACGTTTAATGACAGCGTTGGAAAATGCAGCTAAGCAACAACAGATCTCTTCTATTTTCGTATTAACAACGGTTAGCGGTCATTGGTTTCTTGAACAAGGCTTTATTGAACAGCCAACAAGTAAGCTTCCAGAAGGTAAGAAAAAACTCTATAACTTTCAACGTAAATCAAAAGTTTTTATTAAAGAAATTTAATAGCTCAGCACTTGTATAGACTGAGCTAATTTTCAGCGTAACAATGAAAATAAAAACTTAAAATAACTCTTCTTCTTCGTTATTTATACCACCCTCATTTTCGAATATATTTGTACTGTTATTGGTATCGATATATTCAGTTGGTGCAGTGCCTAGTTTAAAATATTCAAATAAACTCGTTTTATTAGTATTAGTTGATAATTTACCTGTTGCTTTATCAATGCGTACAGAAACAATTTCAGCAGGCGCTTCAAAAGTTTCATTTTCAATATCAGTTAATGCAACGTTCATAAAGCTAATCCATGCAGGTTGTGCTGATTTAGCACCAAATTCTTTCCCCGTGATTTGATTGCGACCTAGATTATTGTTGTATACCGTTTTACCCAAATTACGACTAGGATCATCAAAGCCTATCCATGATGTTGTGACTAAGCGGCGAGTGAAGCCAGAGAACCAAGCATCTTTAGCTTCATTGGTGGTACCCGTTTTTCCACCCATATCACGGCGCTTTAAAGACCTTGCACGCCAACCTGTTCCTTGCCAGCCGTTGTCTACAGACCAGTCAGCTCCCCAAATAGCACTATTTAATGCTTGTGTTATTAAAAATGCATTTTGTGCTGAAATGGCCCTAGGTGCTGAAATGATTGGCGTACTAGTTGACTCACCAGTAATTGTTTCAGTTGCCATATAATCATTATTCAGTGAGTCTAGATCGAGTATGCCTTCTGCAGGTTCTATCAAGTCAGTTAATTGAGTTGGAACCGTACAAGGATCACAAGCTCTTTCAGGAGTTGCTTGATAGATAATATCTCCTTGTGCATTTTCAATTCGCTCAATTAAATAAGGGGTAATTAAAAAACCACCGTTAGCAAAGGTTGCAAAGCCAGTAACAACTTCTAAAGGAGTTAATGATGCCGAGCCTAAGGCTAAAGATTCATTTCGAGGTAATTCATCAGGTGAAAAACCAAAAGATGATAAGTGATCTCTAGTTTTATCAATACCAATGCTTTTTAATAATCTTACCGCCACCACATTCTTTGATTGTGCTAACGCTAAACGCATTCTAATAGGCCCTACGTATGTTGGAGGTGAGTTTTTTGGTCGCCATACAACACCACTACTTCTATCCCATTGATTGATAGGTGCATCATTGATTAAAGAAGCAAGCGTGTAGCCATTTTCTAAAGCAGCCGAGTAAAGAAAAGGCTTAATGTTTGAACCCACTTGTCGCTTGGCTTGTGTAACGCGGTTAAATTGACTTTGCTTGAAGCTAAAACCACCAACGGCAGCTTTAATTGCACCATCATCAGGAGACAGAGAAACAATGGCTGCACTCGCTTTAGGGTATTGGCTTAAACGATACTCACCTGTTGGCATTTTATTGACTAAAATTACATCACCGTAGTGAAGTATATCACTGGCTAGTTTAGGTACTTGTCCTTGTTTTTGATCATTTATGTAGGGGCGTGCCCAAGCCATTCCTGCCCAAGAAATCGTGGCTTCTTCGTTATTGCGTAAAGTAATGTTAGCAGATTTTTCATTTACTTGAGTGATAACAGCAGGCACTAACATTTGATAACTTGTTACGTTGTTAAGGGCTGTATTAATTTCTTCAGTAGTTAATGTTGAGTGATTAATTTCTAATTGGGGTGTAGTTTTTGATTCTTCATCAATAGGTCGAAGTGATTCTATGGCGCCTCGATAACCATGACGTTGATCATAATTTAATAAATTTGTGGTTACAGCAGTATGAGCTGCTTGCTGCAACTTGTTAGTTACTGTAGTAAAAACCTTATAACCACCGGCATAAGCTTGCTCTTTTCCGTAAAGTTCAATGACTTTTTGATGAGCCATTTCAGCAACATAAGGTGCATTTAACTCTATTTTTGCACCATGCATCTTACCAGTAATAGGAGCTTCTTTCGCCTGTTGATATTCTTGCTCTGTTATATAACCACTCACTAGCATTCTTTGTAATACGGTAGTTCTACGTAATGTTGCTCTTTCAGGTGAACGAATAGGATTATAGGTTGAAGGCGCTTTTGGTAAACCGGCTAATACGGCTATTTGTGCTAATGTTAATTGGTCTATTTCTTTGCCATAATAAACTTGTGCAGCAGCACCAAAACCAAAAGATCTATGACCTAAAGGTATTTTATTAATATATAAGGTTAGTATTTCATTTTTTGTTAATAATTTTTCTATATGAAAAGATAAAAAGATCTCTCTAATTTTTCGAATATATGTTTGCTCTCGAGTTAAGAAGAAGTTTCTAGCAACTTGCATTGTAATCGTGCTTGCACCACCTCGACTGTTTCCCGTTATCTGTCCTAAAACGGCACGGCCCATACCGATAGGATCAACGCCAAAATGAAAGTAAAAACGATCATCTTCAGTAGCTAATAAAGCATCTATTAATTGCTGTGGAATTTCATCAAAAGTTAAAGGTTGGCGTTTTTTTTCACCAAACTGAGAAATTAAAGAACCATCACTACTGTAGATTTTCATGGGAGTTTGCCATTGAACATCCTTTAAAAGTTCAATATCAGGCAATTCATCACGTAAATTTAAATATAAAAGAAAAATGCCAAAAACAGCAATAAATACCAATGTAATAGTAAGCTTGAAAAAATTTTTGACAGAAAACACTACATTTCCTCTATTTGTGGATAAAATGGACAGATAACGCTAGTATATCTTGTAATACCATGTAATAAATGTATTTATGTGAAAAACATGCTTAAAATAATTACAACAATATAATTTGACGAGTTGTTATGCTAGATAATTTATGGAAAAAAAAGACAACTATGATGGTGGGGATTGATATAGGATCTCACGCTGTTAAGGCAGTGTTACTCAGCCAAGGAAATGAAGGGTATATTTTAGAAGATTATGCTATTGAACCTATGAGCCGAGGTGCTGTTGTTGATCGTGAGATTCAAGATATTGAAGCAGTAGGAGAGGTTATTGCTAAGATTCGTAAAAAAATATCGATGAAAGCAAAAGAAGTCGCAGCTGCTGTTTCAGGACAAACGGTTATTACCAAGATTATTTATATGGATATTGCCCTTAATGAAGATGAACTCGCGAGCCAAATTGAAATAGAGGCAGATAGTTTAATTCCTTATCCACTAGATGAAGTAAGCTTAGATTTTGAATCCTTAGATGTGAATGAGTCTGACCCAAGTAAAGTTAACGTTTTATTAAGTGCTGCGCGAACAGAATCAATTGAAGCGCGAGTTGCCGCTTTAGAATCAGGAGGCTTTAATGCAAAAGTGATTGATGTGGAATCATATGCAGTGAGCCGTTCACATGATTTGTGCTTATCACAATTACCTGAAGATGCAGAAAACAAGACGGTGGCTATCGTAGATATTGGCGCTACCATGACACTTTTTACTGCAACCAAAGCAGGAAAACATATTTATAGCCGTGATCAAATATTTGGTGGTGAGCAATATACTCGTTCAATTGTTTCCTATTACAATAAATCATTTGAAGAAGCCGAAGAGGCAAAAATTACTCGTGATTTACCCCCTAACTACACGTTTGAAGTATTAGCTCCTTTTCATACCATTTTAATGCAACAGATTCGCAGAGCCATTCAAATGTTTTTGACTTCGAGCGGTGCAGATACTGTCTCTTATACACATCTGACGCTGCCGACGAAGAGGATAGTGTAGATC
>CAJXUT010000034.1 GCA_913061365.1 uncultured Colwellia sp. | reverse complement strand
TACGAGATTCCTCTACGTCTCGTGGGCTCGGAGATGTGTATAAGAGACAGGTTTATAATAGAGGCGCTAAAGTTAAATCAGGAATATTTAGAAGTGATCTCATGTCACTTTGTAAATTTGCTATTGATTTTGACAACTCACCAGCACAATTTAAAAAACCTGACGTATACGGCATTAAAACAAATCCCATCCGTGAAATTGCCTTTGAAGTGCCAAAAAATGCCGGACAACGCTGGTTAACAGAAGATGAAATTTACACGCTATGGCACAGTAAAGACTTACCCAAAATGACCTCGCTTTATTACCGACTTGCTATAGCATTAGCGGGGCAACGAGTATGTGAACTTTACCATGCAAAGTTAGACGAATTTAATTTAGAAGAAAACATTTTCACCATACCAGTAGAACGCATTAAAATTAAAAAACGAGGTGAACACTTAGTACCAATATCACCACTAGCAATACCACTATTAAAAGAATTAGCCATAACTAGAAATAAAGCCGGGCACTTATGGCCACACCGAGACAAGCCACTTGAATGTGCACACGTATCAACAATAAGAATGTCATTACAACGTTGGTGTACCAAAAACAAAATGGATAAATTTGCCCCAAGAGATATGCGCAGAACATGCAAAACACTCATGGGTAAAGCAGGTATTAGCAAAGAAAGGCGTGACTTATTACAACAGCATTCAAAAAGTGACGTTTCAAGTATTCATTACGATAGATACGACTACATGAAAGAAAAAAAACAAGCCATGGACGAATGGACAGCATACTTAAAAACAATACTAAACTTGGAACCAATCATTAAATAAACTTAAATTAATTTATAAAATTGTTCTTCATTAATACATGATACGCCTTGTTGTTCAGCCACTTCTATTTTTTTAGGTCCGGCATTATCACCATATACCAATAAATCCAAACCTAAAGTAACCTTTGCAACAACCGAAAAATTATTGTTGTTTGCATGCTTTATTAATTCTTTCTTTTTACTTGCAGAAAAACCAGTGAAACAAACTTGCTGTCGGTTATCTTTAGATTTAATTATCTCTTCATCACTTACTAAAGCAGCTCGTAAAGGTTGCCCCTCGTTAAATGAAGAAAGGTTAGACCAGTTTTCTTCGGTAATAATTAACGTTGGAAAACCTTTTTGTTGATTAATTAACGCCTTTTCAATTTTGCGACCATGACTTGAAAAGCGCCAGTCTGGGCTAGCCAACCCACCTATAACAAGCAAGTCGAGATACTGTGGTATCTCTTTTTTTATCGGTTTAATACCTAATAATCTTGCTTGTTCTTCAAGTGATGCACGACTACCCATTAAAAACTTACCAGTAAAACTTATTGTTTTAATACTGCTAGGTAATGAATCAAGAGGTTGTGCACAAAATTCTGTTGATAAACCATCTGCCGCACCTGTTTCTAAAAATTGTTGTCCTGCTATCATTTTACAAGTTTGGGTAAGATCTGCTAATTCTTCTAGTTCAACAACATCATCCGCAAGAATATCTACTATTTTTTTAAGTAGTATATTGCCCGGCCAACATTCAGCAGAACTAGGGTTTTCGTTCAACCACACAACTAATGCTTTAAATTCATCTTGGCTAATTACATTGTCAGCACTAATACCAGAAATAAAACCTAAAAGTTCATTGGTTAAGTCTTCAACACATTGGGGTTTAATGTTGCCGTAATCTACAACATCATTAATTTGATCCTGTAAATCTAATAATTCCACATCACTCACAATGCCGTCAGAAACAATATCTTCAATGTTATCTAACAAGTCTAAAACATCACCCTCATGTGGTAATGAACGATGCGATATTAGCCAAGTATTTAAAAAAGCTAGCTCTAACTCATTAAGTTTTTTATCTGAAATCAACCCTTTTAATATCCCTTGTAATGACATTAAAGACTTATTCATATTTCTTGTGTAATTAAACTTTTTGTTTGATGGTTGTCCTTGTGCATCTAGCATTTTATATCCTTATATTTTATTAAAGTTCTTTACCAGTAATTAAAATTTGTAAAAATTCCATTTGATTGCAGCTATGTTGTTTTTTCTTAGTATACTTATGGCCGTCAACATCATATTCATCAAATACAATACTACCTTGATACATTTCATTTTTATCAGGATCCCACCCCATTGCATTGGCGAACTTAACTTGTAATGACGTTTTATTATCTTTAGATATTAAGCTATCACCAACTTTAAAACTTAACTGAACGCCTTGAGTCCACAACATGTAAGACTTTTTTTCTTTGATTCTTTTATCGTAGCTAATATCAAGAGCATCCCTGTAAGCATAGGGTACTTTAAAGAACCAATGTTCATTGTTAAGTGAACCAGTCATATTTTCATAAGTCACTTTAGGAACAATTAGTTTTGTTTGTCGTTGTGTTCTTGATTTCCACATTGATTTTAGAAGTTGGATTTCATCCATTGTTATTCCCTTATATCTATTAAAGTTCTTTCCCTGTAAAAACTACTTTGCCGACTATGGTGCAATTGCCATTTATCTCAATAAATTTAGTAGGCCAATCTGGGTTTAGTGCTTTTAAGTATCTTTTATTGCCGTCAATGATCAGCTGCTTAAAAGTAGCTTGGTTTTCATCGTCTAAACGAGCGATAACAAACGAACCGTTAATTGGCTCAGATTCTGGATCAACATACAACAAGTCACCGGGACCAAAAGCATTTAGCATGCTTTCTCCTTCAACCCGTACAATAAATGAGTTAACGCTACACTTTATTGGGCAGGGGTAAAGCTGTGCCTCAGAGATATCAATTTCATTAATGTCAGACCATGTGCCTGCTTGAACAAAACTAATTAATGGCAGGTAGTTACTGGCATTTGCCATTACTGTAGCGTTATCCATGTCACCCACGCCAAAGCGTAAAAATTCTGGCGAGGTTTGTAAGGCTTCGGCCAATCTTTCAAGGTTTCTTGGATTTTTAGTTAGCCCAGATTCAATTTTTTGTAATGCGGTTTGGCTTGTTAATGCAAGTTTGGCTACTTCTGATTGAGTCAATCCAAGCTTAGTTCGTAAATTTTTTATTCTGTCAGCAATATTCATAAATGTCCTAAAAATCAGTCGCTTATTAAAAACAACATTAACACTAACAACTTTTAGTTATTATTAAAACTTTTTAGGGTATTTACAAAGGATATAAATTCATATCTAATACCCCTAAAAGTAATATATAGGATTTAAAGGGTTATGAACGCAATAAAGAAAGCAGTAGAAATTATCGGAGGGCAAACCAAAACCGCGAAACATTTTGAAATACGACAGAGTCATGTTTGGAAATGGATCAATGTAAATGGCCAAGCTCCTGCTAAATATATAAAAAAAGTATCTGAACTTACTGACGGGAAAGTATCTGTTAAAGAATTACTTGCTGACCACGAAAACAACCAAGCTAAAGGATAAATTATGTCGACCATCGCACTAGCAGTACCAGCACAAAATTTAAAAGGAGATGAAATAACGTTAGAGGACAGGTTTTTGTCTTGTAAGGAAGTTTGTGGATTCTTAAACCTTGCCAGAGCAACATTATACCGAGCAATGGAACGCTGTGAATTTCCACCTAACTACCAAATAAGCCGTGGACGTATTGGTTGGTTAGAAAGCGATATTAACGAATACAAACAACTAGGTTACTTAAAGTTTTGTAATGCCTATAGAGCAAAAATAGAGTCGATGCGTGAAGAAGTAAAAGCCGCTTAAAAATTGAATCAACAGTAAGGAATTATCATGTTAGCACTTGACCAAACTGAACAAAGTTCAACTAAAAAAAGACCATCACTAACAGCTGTTGATTTAGGTACAACGCAAATACCTAAAGGATTAGTGTTAATTAAAATAATGCTGGGCGACAAGCGTTATAAGCCTGAATTTATTTACGACAGCGTTTTAAATACACATCAACGTGCAGTGCTTTGTTATACCGCAGGATTAAACCGAAGTGATATTAGTAAGCCGTTTGCAGAATTAACCCAAGAGCAACGACTTGATATTCAAAAAGCCGTGTTAATGATGGATAAAATTTATCACGCGTTTAATAAAGTAAACGCCATAAGCCCAGAAAAATTTATTCAAGGCGCTATGACTGAAACCAATATTAAAGGGGTAGGTTAATGCACTTTAGTGATGAAATGGAATGTTGGGAAAACTGTTACGGTGAACGCTTAACTATAGGCACTTATGTAAAATCCACTGATTACGGCGATAACATTGCAAGCCTTGATGCTGAATATGAATACATGGTTACTTCTTTAAAATTTAATGACAAAGAAGAAGTAATGATCGGGCTAAACGATGGTTCAATAGATTCCATAAAAACGGACAAAGACTATTTCAAAATAGCTGATTTACAACCGGCTTAACTACACCGCAAACCAATTAATTAACTTAAATTTTAAAGCTAAGGAATATTAGCCATGGCCAAATGCACCCAAAATTCACCAGAAACACTAGAAAACGCAGTGATTCAAACAATTATTAGCAACGTAAATACTGCTATTCGTTTTTTCGACTTTAAACCAAGTACAGCTATGCGTATTAGTCTTGAAGAAACCATTATTGAAAATCTTACTTTTGCTGAGTTGGTAGCAACTAAGTCTGAGGCAGGAAAAGAAGTTTTTGACACGCTGAAAAAAATGAATGATGACGTTATTGATCAGATTAAAGTTTTACCCATTCAGCCACCACTTAGCGAGCAATTTGTTAAGGACATGGAAGAATTATTAAACGAGGGGAAACTGTAATGCAAAACTCAACAGTAATACCTAGCCACATTGCACGTATGGCAAAAACCATTATTCGCCTTAATCGTTTGGAAGAACTTAAGTCATACGGATTTACTGAACAAAATAATGTTGTTCGCTATAAGCAAAAATTAAAGAAAAACCAATTAGCCCAAACACGCGCTAATGCTAAAAACTTAGATAACAACGCGAGAACATTTCGCCTGTTCGTTGACCGTTGTGTGGGGTTAGCGTAATGAATACAGTAAAAAAAGAATTTATAAACTTAATCCCTAGGCGCTGTTTTTTTAAAGATTTAATTACTATTGCAAGAATAAACGTTTTAGCTGCTGAAGAGTTACCAAACAGTCAATTACAAAAAACATTACAAGCAATGATTTTTAGCTTGATGGAAAACCCATTAAATAAATTAACGTTTAACGAAAGCACTCAAACATTTATTAAATCTATAGGATTAAGTACACCCAATAAGAATGCCTTAAAGTCAGCTTTAGAAGATTTAAACGCGATAAAAATTAGCTCTTTATGTCCTGATAGTAAAATTGAATTCAATTTTCATGATGTATATCTTTTAGCAACCATCAATAACTCAACATTATGTATTGAGTTAAAAAACCGATTAAGAAGATTACAAATAAGAATTAAAAGCCCAATCAAAAGGGCTTTACCTTAATGAAAGACCAACGCGTTAACCTTGCAGCATTAAACTTATCTAATGTTGCCGTGGGTATTATCAGCGCCATTGATGATATCCGCGATTTTAACTTTTTAGCACAAGGTTTAGCCCGTGTGCCATTTCCGTTGCAAGCGCGTTTAGCAAAACAATATATTGATCGCTATAACAAAAAACAGACCAAAGCAGGTTTTAAAGCAAATAAATGGTTTAGTAGAACTATCGCTAAACTTAAGCCGCGTTTTGGTGTGCTTTTTCGCATTAGCCAAGAAATGCCATTTCCTTGGCATATCCTCAACAATAAAGACAAAACAAAACATCATGGTACGGTTACCGCTAAATATTGCCTTGAAATTATATTAGGTATTAGTGACGACTTCATAGAAGAAACCGAAGAAGAAACCACACGTTTAGCTTATGAAAAAGTAGGACAATACTGCCAAACAATGGGTGTAACTATTCAATGGTGGGAATGTCGTCATAACGACCTAACAATAGAATACATGCAAATTGCTTTACTTAAAGCCAAGTGCGAAAAATGGTGGGCACGTAAATTAAAAACAGTACGTAAACGCTATTTAGAATTACTTGAAATTGCCACTGGGCAAGTGGGTAAAGACTTATTTAGATCAAACAAAAACCGTGAAATTAAACGAAAAGGTATTAGCCCTTACTCTTCAAAAAATGCGCAAGCTGAATTTATAGAGTCGCAAAAATCAGGACGTAAATACCTTGAAACGCTAGAACTAGAAAGCGACAAAGGTGACGTAATTGACTTAATTAATGCTGTTGACTCAGGTGTTGCCAACCCAGTTAATCGTCGTAATGAATTAATGTTACGCATTAGAGAAAGTGAAGAACTTGCAAAAGAAATGGGTTATGTCGGTATTTTCTACACCCTAACATGTCCAAGTAAATATCACCCCAATTCTGAAAAATGGAACGGCACAAGCCCAAAAGAAGCACAAGCCTACTTAGTAAAAACATGGAGTAGAGCGCGAGCCAAGTTAAACCGACTTGGTATAAATTACTTTGGTATTCGTGTTGCTGAGCCCCATGCCGACGGTTGCCCACATTGGCACATGATGTTGTTTATGCCGAGTAAAAAAGTGCAAACCGCTAACGCCATTATACGTAAGCACTTTATTTTAGAAGACCGAGAAGAATTAATAAAACGCTATGCCAACCGTGAAAGTTTATACAAAACCTATTTACAAAAGCGTAAAGCATGGGGCTATAAAAAATCACAAGGCATAAAAGCTAAAGCGCCTGAAAAATTTTATCGTACCTTTAGCCCTCGTTTTACTGCCATAACAATGGACCCAAACAAAGGTACAGCAGCAGGTTATATAGCCAAGTACATATCAAAAAATATTGATGGTTTTCAAGTAACTGATCATGAAGATGCAGAAACAAGTGAAAACATAGAGGTTAACCCCGTTTTAGCGTGGGCCAGTACTTGGGGTATTCGTCAATTTCAATTTCAAGGTAGCCCAAGCGTTACGGTTTACCGTGAATTACGTCGAGTTCGCAAACCTGTAGAGCAGTTTGAATTAGAACGAGTTAGGCAAGCAGCCGACACTAGCCAATGGAAAGAATTTGTAAAACTAATGGGCGGCATGTGCATTGGCCGTAATGCCAACTTTAAAACAGCCTATCAAGAAACACCTTACGGTAACGACTATGCAGAAGTTGTTAGCCGTGTGAAAGGTGTATTTACCAACGCTGACGACAAAGCACAAGCACACAGAATGTTAATAGGAGAATACAGTGTAGATGTTAGCGCTTCACTTCTTACACGCGATACAGAATGGACTAAGCAGCTTAAGGGCACAGCAGAATTAAATAGAGCCGAGGGCTTGGGTTTTGTTGGCGAAGCCAACCAGTCTTGGACTAGTGGAAATAACTGTACGCCTTGTAATACAACCACTAGCGCGGAGTCTAAGCTCAGCCAATTAGGTTTAACTGAAAAAGAAGTTAACGAACTTAAAAAAGGTAAACGCCTGTTAATAAACGGGCTCATTTATCAGCTTTCGGGTAACCAATTACTTACTTTTGATGCAAGTGATCGTATTGATAAGCAGAAAAAGGGAGAAATTGAACATTTTGCCTATAGCTTTGCCAGAAAAGACGGCCACAAATTACCAGACAAAAATCATTATGTGCTTGCCCGTGAATTGGTGACCTTAGCGTTTAACCATGCACTGAACCATAAGCGCGTTATGCCAAACGGTAGTGACTGGGCGTATGCCCAAAGTATTGCAGACGGTGAAATTGAACAAGATTGGTGGGATTGATAGGGGGAGTTATGCAAAACAAAGGTTTGATCATTAAAAAAGAATGGCTAGATAAAATTTTCAATAACGGTAAGAACTGGGAAATGCGTTCTACCAGAACCAACGTTCGTGGAATTATTAAGTTAATAGAATCGGGTAGTGGGGAAATTGTGGGTGAATGCATGTTAGGCGGTTGTCATGAAGTAACCGAAGACATAGCACAACATACTTTGGAACATCATCAAGTTGAAGATTTGTCACTTTTAAAAAAATGGCGTTGGGCTTGGCGTATTTGCAATGTTAAAAAATATCAAAAACCAGTGCCATACAAGCACCCACAAGGTGCAGTTATTTGGGTGAACTTATCAAAGGATAATAAAAATGCAGCTTAATAAATTCACGAGAACTTTACGCAATAAATTTGATTATAGACCTTGGCACCTTTGGCCAGATGTAGTGGCCATTGCTACAAATTTACTTTACGGCAATGACGAACGTGAAATATTACTTAATCGTTTAGCTGGTCCATATTATTTTTAAAAAGGGGAAGGGAAAATGATTTCAGGTATTAATAAAAACGGATTGTTACCAGGTGAATTGATTGTTGATAATTATTGCGGTGGTGGTGGCGCAAGCACTGGCCTTGAAATGTTTTTGAAACGTGATGTAGATATTGCCATTAATCACAATGAAGAAGCGATCGATATGCACAAGGTTAATCACCCAAATACTAAGCATTATAGTGAATCGGTTTGGAGTGTAAACCCTATTGCAGCATGCATGGGTTTCCCTGTTGGTATAGCTTGGTTTTCACCTGATTGTACGCATTTCTCTATTGCTAAAGGTGGAATGCCTGTAAGTCAAAATATTAGAGGGCTTGCTTGGTTAACTGTTAAATGGTGTGCGTTAGTGCCCGTTAGAACTTTTCACCTTGAAAATGTTGAAGAGTTCAAAACGTGGGGGCCAGTTAAAGATGGTAAACCAATTAAAGAACGTAAAAGCGAATATTTTAACGGTTTTATTAAGGCATTAACTACGGGATTAGAAAAAGAAAGTCCCGTTTATAAAGATATTTATCAGGCTTTATTTAAATTTAACTATGACATCAACTATAAGCTTTCATTGTACAAAAAAATAAAGGCCGGCTTAGGTTATGACTTAGAGCATAAAATATTAAAAGCTTGTGATTATGGTGTGCCAACTATAAGAAAGCGTTTCTTTATGACGGCTAGAAATGATAGACAACCAATCGTATGGCCGAAAGTTACACACGGTGATAAAAATAGTAATTTATTACCCTATAAAACGGTTGCTGATCATGTAATTGATTGGTCATTACCTGCCAAATCTATATTTAATAGAAAACGCCCTTTAGCTGAAAAAACCATGCAAAGAATAGCAAAGGGTATTCAGCGTTTTGTTATTGATAACCCAGAACCTTACATAGTTAAAGGTGAAATTGTTCCTTTTATTACTGAATGTGCCAATGGTAGCCGTCAACGTAATATGGCAATTGATGAGCCATTACGCACAATTTGCGCAAAGGTGAAAGGTGGTCATTTTGCATTGGTTACTAGTTATATTGTAAAAATGCGCGGTACTAATTTAGGCCATAAAATTGATGAGCCATTACATACAATTTCAGCCGGAGGTAATCACTTTGGCGAAGTAAAAGCATTTTTGATTAAGTATTACGGCAAGGTTGGTGGTCAATCAATGACAGAGCCTCTTCACACAGTTAGAGCAAATGATTGTTTCGGTTTAGTACTAATCAAGGGGGAGAAATATAAAATTGTTGATATTGCCTTGAGAATGTTAGCACCGCATGAATTGTATGCCGCCCATGATTTTCCAACTGATTATAAAATTAGCCATAACAGTGAAGGAAAGAAAAACACCATTAAAAACCAAGTGGCTAGGGTTGGTAATTCTGTACCACCAACAATGGCCGGATTAATCGCCCATGCAAACTTATACCAAGCAACAGAACGCAGCATTGCTGCTTAAAAAACATATTCATTAACCTTAAGAGTAAAACAACCATGAACAATCAAAATTACAACCAAAACCAAAACCAAAACCAAAACCAAGGCACACAAGTAATAGACAAAGGCCGTATTGTTGCCGCTGTTGAAAAATATCCCGTTAAAGAAAATGGCCAACTGGTAATGATACCGGGAACCCAAACACCAAAAACTAGAAATAAATGGATGGCTATTGGTGAGGCAACCAAGTTTAGGCACAGTGACGGCAGTATTTCAGAGTCTCGTAAAATTTACTTACAGCCTGTAGCCGTAATGAATAATTTTTATGAAGAAAATACCTTTTGGGATAGTGACAATCAACAGCAACAGCCAGCACCACAACAGGGCAGTTATCAGCAACAAGCACCGCAACAACAAGGCGGTTTTCAGCAACAAGCGCCAATGCAACAGCAACAACGTTAAAAAATAATGCTGCTGGAATTAATTGCGGCAGCATAACTTAGTTTAGGGGCACACTATGTCAAATATCAATAAAACATACAGCTTATTACTTTGTGATCAACAAAAATTCTTAGCAGTAAGAAACAAAATAATAAAAGTAGAAGCACTAAACCATGAAACGGCCATTGGATTTTTTATTGATGAATATGAAGAAAAAATAATTAATCAAAAAATAATGACCTTTTGTTATGAAGATGCAGCAAAACAAGGTGGTTACGAATTTGGCATGTGCGAGCAAGCATAAATATTTATAAGGTAATAACAATGAAAGTTTTACTACACGGGATGGAAACCAAAGAGCAAATAAATAAAGTGCTTGCTGCTACACGTATAAGTAGTGAACGTAAAATAGGTGCACTGCATGATTATTTTGTTAAAGGCTACCATTTAAGTGGTGCGGCAGAGCTTAACGATTTAGACCCAGATAAATTTGGCGTAGTGGTTAAAAGAATTCATCAAGCAGCCGTAGAGTTAGCTAATAAAGGTAAGTTATAAACTAGGGGGTATTGCTACCCCCTAGTTTATAATAGTGTTAACAATTTTTTATTGAAGTAACTCTAACTGTTGTTCACGTGGTAATTGTTTTAAGTAATGGGCGGCTATTTGGGCAGTGGTTGCCATAGGTGGGTTTAAGTAATGGCTAAATCCAACTATAGCGACAAATGAAGCGCCACAATCTTTTATATTAGTGCAGCTAGAATACCAATGAGTAACTTGTAAGCTTTGTTTTTCTGTTGAAAGAACAATAGCCTTACTGCCACAATTTGGACAATTAACCCGTGCCATAATCTCACCCATAATCATATAAATGTACTGGTATTATATACAGTTACTTGCAAGTGATAAATACTTAATCTTCTGGTTCGGCTTTAAGGTCAAACGTAAGTTTTAAACTACCGCGAATTTCAGGGTCTTGCGCTACGCCATTAATAAATTGTTTGATCATAGGCTTTGTTTCATTTTTAAAATAAACTTTATCCGTTTTTTCAGGGTCACCAAGGCCAGCGGTATTCATGGGAATAATGCCCGACAAGCCCGGTGGAAACCTATGTGCATTTAATACATCTTGTGCCGACACACTTTTAATATTGGCAAACTCGTCTTTGCTTTCAAAGTTACCAACGGGAATAATTTGCAAGCCTTTTTCTTGCCCGTTGGGAATATTCACAAACAACGATTTAAAATTACCTACGCCTTTAGAGTCTTGAATTTTTTCTTTTATATCGTCTTCAACGTCAGGGTCTAAATTAGGATCGGTTGAATACAAAATAAACCCCATATGGGCACCGTTAATAAAATATTTACGTCTGAATAAGGTGGCATCTTCATTTAATAACGCGGCTTGCATAGCGCCTAAATAATCAGGGCAACCATATACTTGTTGAATAGGGTCGTATTGTTTAACCCATACTATATCGCTTGCTTTATAACGTTTTACTTGGTTATTACGTTCAAGTACTACCGCACCACCGTCAGCCGCTACACGCGTTCTATAACTGGGTAGCGGAAAAAGCCTAAGCACATGCTTAAAACCATTACGTATTTTTAGTAAGGCAACATCACCAAATTGTACAAAATTTAAAAAGGCCGCTTCAACTTGCTCACTTGTCATGCCGCCATTGACATAACGCGCTGCTGCCATTTTAGCGCGGCTGTATACAATACCGCCATGTTGGGCATTTCTTCGGGTTAAGCCTGCGAGTAAATCGCGATCTACTGGTGGCTCCCAAAAGTCATGTTCGTCATTAAAAAATAACGAGTCGTAATCAGTTAACCACATGTTAGGCATTACCGTTTCAGGCATACTAAACACTACTGGAGAATTTGGTTTTTTGTCAGTTGGTTGTTCGTCTTTATCAGTGTTTAGTTTTGCAGTATCCATGAAGAGTTTCTCTTATGTGCGTGGTTTAAAGGTTCGTTAATAACGGCATGGCTAATGGCAAAAAACACATCGGCATGGCCTGTTAGTTGGTCGCGGCTTGCCTTAAAAGTAATAGCACCGCCTGTGTCAGTTGTGGTTCGCCTTATTGCTAAGCAGCTCATGGCTATATCTTTGTTGCTTGCATCCCACTCAATGCGGTTACCTTCAATAACATCAATCATTTTTAGTACTAAACGGGTTTTACTACTAACACTATAATGAATGGCCGTGGCTTCGCGTGGGTATAATGTACTAATAGAGTCAAACACCCCCGCGCCAATGCCTGTGGTATCAACCCCAATATAAGTAACTCTATACTTTGCATAAATTTTTTGTATTTCACTTACATGGTGCGAAAAGTTCAAGCCGCGCCAATAGTGTTTTTCAAGTACTCTAAATTTTTCACCTTTCTTTTCACCTGGTGCAATCACAACTAGCGTTGCATTGTCGCGGGTTCGTGAAGGGTCGTAACCTAGCCATACTTCGCGGTTGCCAAATGGCTGAGCATTATTAGGCTTATAGTCTTGCCAACGCTTTGCATCAACCATGCATTTTTCAAGGTCGCTAAATTTAAATACACCGTCTGCATCGTCAATAAAAATGCACATAAACAGGTTATTAAATTCATCGGTGTTGTACTCGTCGCGTAGTTCGTCAATGTCAAATAAATCACAACCACCGCGCTGTGCATCTAATAGGGTTACTATAAATCGCCATTGTTTGTCAGGGCATAACCGTCCGTTATCGCGCATTTCATCAAACGAGGGAAACTCTATTTCTTCACGGGTAGCGTTGCCATTTTTCCAGTGATCACCTGTCCAAAATGTATAGGCGGGGTGCGCTTTTGTTGATGGGGTTGAAAAATACGTTTTACGCCAATGTTTATGAGCAGCCATGGCCGAAGCCACTTTATTTAACTGATCAAACTTACCTATCCAAAAGTATTCATCTATATACACATGGCCGTGATAACTTTGCGCTGTTTTACCATTAGTACTTAAAAAGCGTAATTCGGCAGCGCCATGGGCCGTATTTAAAACAATAGGGTTGCCCGTTAATTCAATTTCAAAAAACTGGTGTGCAATTGCAACAATGTAAGTTCTGAAAACTTCAGCTTGAGAACGTGAAGCCGACAAAAATATTTGAGGGTCACCTGTTAGTACGGCTTGTTCAAATGCTTCACCTGAAAAATAGTAAGTAGCACCCACTTGCCGACTTTTTAAAATATTACGTATACGTTGATGCAAGTTTTCGTGCATCGTTTTTTGGTACTCAAATAACGAGTCATACCAGGTTGCAAAATCTTCTTGTGTTAAATGGCTAACATCGTTTTTCTTTCTACGGCCTTTGGGTTTATCACTACTGTTGTTGCTGGCATTATTACCCGTACTTTTATTAGTGCTATTCTTTTTACCAACTTTATTGGGTGTGCTGGTATTATCCCCATTGGCTTCTTTTCTGGCTAAATCTGCCCGTTGCTTTTTAAGTTTGACATGCTTTTCAATAAGCATATCAAGCTCTTTTATTTGCATACCGCTTTTTTCGTTAATATCGGTTAACATAACAATTCGACGAGCAATAGACTCGTCTACATCTTCTTCGCGTAGCAAGTCACGCCAATTAAGCTTGTCAGCCCAATAATAAATAATACGGTTATTGGGCAAGCCCAATTCATTACGTATTTCATCAGGGGTGTGGTGCCGCAAATATAAACGCTTTGCTGCTTCTCTTATTTCGGGTGAATACGCCAAGTGAAAAACTACTCGTAAATGATAACTGCCGACAGTGTATTCATTTATAAATCACTTATAACCGCATAAAACCCCTAGCTTTTCCTAAAAAACAATTATAGGAATACACCAAAAGCAAACCAGTTTAAGCACTGCTATTTAATGGCTATTCTTCACACCTAAATAGCGTTTAATAACTTTGTGAATTGATATATGCCGGGTAAAAATACTGCACAAACAGGTTGGGTAATTGCTGCTACAGAAGGTGGCACGGTTGACGGTCGTACCATTACCAAACAATGGATCGAAGACATGGCAGAAACGTATTCACCAGAAGAATACACCGCTGTGATTTGGCCTGAACATTTCCGTTCTTCTTGGGGCCCGTATAACGGTAAAAACTGGGGCACAGTTGACGACGTAAAAGCCGCTAAAAAGGGCGGTAAATTACGTTTATTCGTAAAGTTAACTGCTAATAGTTATTTACTTGATGCAAACAAAGACGGCCAAAAGCTGTTTATGTCTATTGAACCAAATACCGATTTTACAGGTAATGGCAAATGCTACTTGCAAGGGTTAGCGGTAACCGACAGCCCAGCATCAACAGGCACAACGCGCCTTAAATTCTCAATGGGTGAAAGTGAGATAGAACACGACTACAGCACGTTAGAAGTGCTGCAACACAGTGACTTCATTTTTACCCACCCCAATAAAACCCAAAGTAAAAACAATGAAGCCGAGGCCAAAAGCCTGATTAATCAGTTGTTTAATTTATTTTCTAACCCTTCAATACAGCAGGCAACGGAAGCATCCGACACAGCCGAGGACGAACCAATGACAGAAGAACAATACAACGCCTTAATGGGTAAATTCGACGGTATAACAAGCCAAGTATCTAGCCTTGAAGAAAAGTTTAATAGCTTAGAAAGCAAAGTTGAAAAATTCACAGCCGAAGATGATGACGGTGGTGACGATTGCAACGAAGAAGGTGAAGAAACAAACAGCGTAACCAATGAACAGTTTAGCCAATTAAATGACACCATTACTGGCTTAACTGAAAAATTTACAGGCATTGAAACAAAATTTAATGCTTTAAGCCAAGAAGATGAAAACCAAGAACCTGATCCAGCAGGCCAAGGCGAAAGCGTTTCACTCGTTTAGAGCCGCGTAAGTTTACGCGTAAAAATTAAGCTTCGTGTTTATTAACGCGACCAATTTAAAAGATTAAAAAATTAAGTGAGCAAACCATGCAACTAAATACCCAAGCGAGTACGTTCTTACAAGAATTCGCCTTGCAATTATCAAAAGCATACGGCGTTGAAACCGTTAATAAACAATTCAACATTACTGGCCCGCAAGAAACAAAGCTAAAAGCCGCGTTATTAGAGTCTGTTGAATTTTTAAGCCTAATTACCACCATGGAAGTTGACCAAATTAAAGGCCAAGTGGTTAAAGTGGGTAACTACAGTATTGCAACTGGTCGTAAAGGTGGTGCGCGATTTGTTACTGGGCAAGATGTTGACGGCCATAATTACGAGCTAACCGAAACTGATTCATGTTCTGTATTAACGTGGGCGTTGTTGTCAGTTTGGGGTAATGCAGGTAATCAAAACCAATTTATGCAATTAATGAATCAAAACGCCACTAAACGTTTTGCACTTGATATGTTGCGTGTTGGCTTTAACGGTACATCGGCAGCTGCCGATACTGACCCAGTGGCAAATCCATTGGGTGAAGATGTTAACAAAGGTTGGCATAAAATTGTTTCTGAAAAAGCACCGGGTCAAATTGTAACAGCAGACATGTATTTTGACCCAGACGGTAGTGGTGATTATGCAACGCTAGACGCTATTGCTACTGAGTTAAAAAACACCCTTATTCACCCTGCATTACGAAGCGATCCGCGTTTAGTTGTATTAGTGGGCAGTGACTTAACCGCTACCGCCCAAACAAGCATGATGAACAAAGCCAATACGCCTAGTGAAAAAGTTGCGGCTCAAAAAATGGATAAACAAATTGGCGGTATGACAGCTTATACGCCACCGTTTTTCCCCGGTAGACGTATTGTTGTAACGTTCCTTTCTAACTTACATATTTATACGCAAAAAGGTACTAAACAACGTAAATCAGAAAACGTTGAAGACCGTAAGCAGTATGAAGATAAATATTGGCGCAACGAAGGTTATGCAGTAGAAGAATTTGAAGCCTATGCAGCGGTTGACGAAACAGCCATGAATATTGGTAAACGACCTTAAATTCAAAGTTTTAAGCTAGTAATCCCCTTGGCCTTTAACATAGTTACTGTGCCAAGGTTTTCAAATTCATTTTAATGTAAACAAGTTAGTTAGTAGGGCAATGCCATGAGTGTTATCACCAGTTTTAAAAACCGTCAAGACAAAAATAAAGCGCAAGCTATTAAGCAAATTAAAACCGAAAATGTGCAACAAAATACCGCATTAGCATTACTTGCCAAATTATTAAATGTTGACGAAGAAAATGCCATTAGCACGGCCACTAAATACGTTGAAAACAATATCAATTATTTTTCGTCGGATATTCCTGATAATAAACCAGACAACGATATTGAAGAACACGAAGCGGTAAAAGAAGAACTAGCAGCCGACATTGAAAACAGTGTTGATGCCGTACAAAGTGCCGCCAGTGATGTTGAAAACAGTGCTGGAAATGTTAACAGCGCAGCAAGCAAAGTTGAAAGCTCAGCAGATGATTTAGCCTATGCCGCTGATGATATTACCGCTGCAACTGATGAGCTTAAAGAGGCAACAGCCGAGATAAAAAAGCCATCGGCGGCGCCAAAATCCTCCAATTCAAAGAATCAACCCAAGCAAAAAAACAGCACGAAAAAGTAATACTAACGGGTGATGCACAATATGCACCCAGCTTACATTTACAATTAATAGAGCTTGAAGACGACTTAAAACGCCTAAAAGGCTTTGCCCGTAGAGCCGACAAAATAGCACATAAACGTGATGTTTTATTACCTAAGTGGCTACCCATTGTAAGTGATCATTTATTAACGTTTGAAAAAGGAAATGACAATGCGCCTAACAAGTTTACTGAAAATCCTATTTTTGCTTACTGCACTGTTTGGTTGTTTGATGTTAACAATCTCAGTTTGGGTATCGAGTACGCATTCAAAGCCATCGACTACGGTCAGCCCATGGCAAACAACATTAAACGACAGTGGCCCGGCTTTATTGCCGACACTGTATACGACTGGGCATATACCGAAGCTGAACACGGACGAAGCATTGACCCGTATTTCAGCCAAGTATTCAAGCGCGTTATTAACGAATGGAAATTGCCTGAACAAGTTACCGCAAAGTTCTACAAATTTGCAGGGCTTGCATTACTGCGAAGAAGTAATGGTGATGTTTCCCCCTCACATGTTGGCGATCTCAAAAGGTTACGTGAGGCCGATGCATTTTTAGTAAAAGCCGCAGAGCTGCATAAACATGCACAAGTGAAAACGGTAAGAAACAGAATAGCAATGCGCATTAGAGCAATTGAAGAATTAAACGCCCAATAGCGCAAAGCAAGTAAAAGCTCCAACCCCTCCAGTGCTTTAGCTGAGTGTTTAACAAGCGATTGTTAATAACCACTATGAAGCTAATTGCACTGAACCTTTTTATTTAAAGTTGAGCAAACGGTATGACATTTGGTTTTGAAACAGAGAAACAAGCAAATATTGGTGTTGATACAACTAGCGGTTGGCCTGTTTTATCTACTGCAGAATTCAGACAGCACCGCCGTATACCAGAATTTTACGAAGAAACTGTATTAGCTGACTCACTTAACCGCAGCGTTGCTGAAATACAGTCTCAAATTAACAAGTTTATTATGAAAGGTTACACGGACGTTCCTTTCACCCTAACAAATAGTGTTCCTGAATTTAGTGAACCACAAATAAGTATTTACCGTGGTGCAGTATATGCCCGTTCACATGCTGACTTAATGGAATATTTTGCAACGGTTGACCAAAAAGAAGCGGGTAACAATGTTGCCAAAGATGATGACCAGCAAAATAAAATATTAGCACAATCTAACCGTTCAGTGCGTTTACTGCTTGGCCTTGGCCGTGCGGGAGTGCAATCACTATGACTACTTGTACTAATAAAACAAAATTACAGCAATTAACAGAATTTTTACTCAGTAGCTTAACGCCCATTGTTAAAAAAAACGACATTGACGCTTGGCAAGAACGGGGCACGTTATTACTAAGTGGCGAAGACACAGGTAAAAACAGTTATCAAATAGCAAAGTGGAAATACACCGCAGTAATAGCAATAGAAAACTTTGCCCATCGTGAAGTTAATCCATATAACGTGCTAGCCATGGTGGCAGCATATTTAATTGACAACGATGAAGAACGCGACACTTACAACTTAGATGATCCTGAAATTGACGTAGACATTATAAGCCGTGATAACGCCACGGTAATTATTGAAGTAATGCTTATTGACAATATTGAGCTAATACCAGACCCCAAAGGCCCCATTTTATTTAATGGTGAAAGATATTACGTTTCAGCTGTTGATTTTGATATTGCTGACATTGTTGACGTAGCCATAAAACGTAAATAAGAGAAAAGCATGAGTTTGGTAATAAAACCTAATAAAACGCAAGCCTTAAACCTTAAGCAGCAATTGCAATTATTAGCATTACCTCGCAATAAGCGCATAAGAATTTTAAAAACATTAGGCCGTTATGAAAAAGCTCAGGCGCGAAAAAGAATAAGAGAACAGCACACAGTTAAAGGGCAAAAATTTGCAGCAAGGGCAGACGGTAGAAAATCAAAAATGCTCAAAAAAATGGCTAGAACATTAGAGCCTTACGTAAAAAATAGTAACCGTTTAGAGCTTAAGCATAAAAATAAATTAACAGGGCGAATAGCTGCATTGCAACAAAGTGGCGGCAAAGAACGCATGAGCGCTACACGTATGGAACGCATTCATGGAAAAGTTGACAGTAAATCACCTTGTAGTCGTAGCCAAGCAAAAGCATTAAGCGCAGCAGGTTATAAAGTAAAACGGGCTAAAGGTAAGGGCTACAGGCGTGCAAGTATTCGTGAAATAACAAGCAGCTTAACCCAAGGAAAAGCGGGGTTAATTTTACGAGCATTACGCAACAAACAAAGCAAAAGTAGTTGGCAAATACCCGTTAAAGCAAGGCCGTTTTTGGGAGATACGCCAATAGCAGTACAGCAACAATTAGCAAAAATTTTAGCGCAAATAAATAGCAAATAAGAGGATAAAGCAATGTCATTAGGTACAGTGCAAGTAAACAATTTAAATTTAGGGCAAGGTGACATTGCCGCTGTTGAACGTCATTTTTTATTTATTGGCAAAGCAGGGCATGTTGATGAAGAGAGCCAATTATTCAGCGTAGGTGCGCAAACAGATTTAACCAAAGATTTTGCAAATAGCAAGTTACGTGATCAGCTTATTGCCGCACAGCTTAACGCAGGACAAAACTGGACAGCAGCAGTTTATCCCCTAGCCGACGGTGAAACAATTATCACCGCCATTGACCGTGCTAATGAAGTACAGTCGTTTGAAACGGTTGTGATATGTGACGAACAGACCACCGCGCCAGAATTAACCGCTATTCATGATAAGTTATTTTCACTACAAGCAAGTTTAGGCCGTTTTGTGTCGGCATTAGTAGCAGTACCAGGTATTGATGAAGCAACACAAACATGGCAACAATTTGAAGCCGCAAGCGCAGCATTACAAAATGGTATTGCCGCACATTTAACCGTATTAGTACCGCAGCTGCATGGTAATAACATTGGTGTTCTTGCTGGGCGATTATGCAGCCGAAGCGTAAGTATTGCTGACAGCCCAATGCGCGTAGCAACAGGTGCCGTGTTAGGGCTTGGTGATGCTCCAATAGATTCTGATGATGAACCATTATCACTTGCAACACTTAATACATTATCAACAGCCCGTTTTAGTGTGCCGCAATGGTATAGCGATTTTGACGGTATTTACTGGGGTGATGCACAAACATTAGATGCAGACGGCGGTGATTATCAATACCTTGAACATTTACGTTCAGTACATAAAGCGAGTAGAAAAGTACGTGTTTTAGCTATTCGTCGTGTGGGCAATAGAGCTTTAAATTCAACACCTAACAGTATTGAATTAAATAAAAGTTACTTCATGAAACCACTGCGTGAAATGAGTAAAAGCACAACTATTTTAGACACACCATTCCCCGGTGAAATTAAGCCTCCAATAGAAGGTGATATTCAAATTCAGTGGACAAGCAACAAAAGCGTGGTGATTTATTTAGTGGTGCGACCGTACAACACACCAAAAGAAATAACCGTTAATATTTTATTAGATTTAAATAACGAAGGAGCATAAGTCATGCGTTTATCAGGAATGAATTTTAACGTTAACGTGGGCGACATTATGGTTCATGTTGATACTTTTACACTTAATATTACCGATAACAGTGCCGTAAGCCAAACCAGTGGCGTGCCAGATGGTTATGTTGATGGTGATGTTTCAGCCAGTGGGGAAATGTCAGTTAATGCCAGTAATTTTAACTTAATCTCACAAGCGGCAAAAAGTGCAGGCTCATGGCGTGCTTTAGAACCATTCGACATTTTAGCTTATGCAAAAACAGCAAAAGACGAAATGAAAGTTGAAGCCTTTGGTTGCCGTATTAAATTAAGCGACATTTTAGACATTGATAAAAAAGGCGGTAGCGCTTCAATGTTCAAATTACCATTTGATGTAACCGACCCTGATTTTGTCAATATCAACGGTGTGCCGTACTTGCGCCCTGATGAAATTGAAAACATTCAGCAGTAATTAATTTAGTCGTTAAAAATGAGTAGTGATCATGAGCAATATCAATTTTGGTTTTATTAGTGAATTAGAAGGTGGTGCAACATGTACAGGTTATGTGCCTGATGCGTTGCACTCAAAATCAGGCGTTACCATTGCTACCGGCTTTGATATTGGTCAGCGTTCGCGTAATGATTTACGAATGCTATTACCCTATCTCTTATACACATCTGACGCTGCCGACGAAGAGGATAGTG
>CAJXUT010000033.1 GCA_913061365.1 uncultured Colwellia sp. | reverse complement strand
TATCCTCTTCGTCGGCAGCGTCAGATGTGTATAAGAGACAGCGCTCTGGCGGCTTCAATGGCTGCATTTAGGGCAAGTAAGTTAGTTTGAGAAGAAATTCCATCAATTACATCGGTAATACTTTGAATTTCAGAAGCCTTTTGTTCAAGTAGTTTTATTTTGTCTGCAGCACTATTAACAGATTCATTTAGTTGATTAACGATGGTTATATTGTCTGTTAATTGACTTGAACTTGCATTACACGCGCTCATTGCTTGATTTGCTTGTTCTGAGGCTAAGCCTGCATTGTCATTTATGTGTTTGCTATTTACAGACATTTGCTCTGCTGCGGTTGCTAGACGGTCAACATCAACGCTAGAGCTTTCTATCGCGGTACTAAGTTGGGTTAGAAAAAAACTGATCTCAGCTGAGTTTATTGCAAGATTACTGGCTTTATCGCCAATGGCTTCACCAATTTTTGTAAATTGATTAGCCGGAGTTTTAATCGATTGTTTTTCTTGTTTGCCATCTGAGCTGATAGTGGGGCGTTTTACAATGAGGAAAATTAAGATAAAGCTTAATATAGCAAGCCCAAAAGCAGCATATAAAGAAGAACTAAAAAGACTCGGGCTATAGTAATGAAACAGCGCAATAAGTATCGAACTAATGAGAGCATAGAATATTATTGGAGTTGTTTGGTTCTTCATTTAATTTACCTTTTCGCCCAAAGTAGTTAACTTACTGACATTAATATATAAAAAGAGCTATTAGCTGACTGTATAGATTAATTAGGATGACATGTTCATTCTTATTTATATCTCATCAATTAGGATGACGTTTATTATTATTCATATTTCATCAGTAATAATGATGAAAATTATCACCTTTTCAGCTAAATAAACTCAATCAAACCAATAATGTACAGTATGGAATATTTGCTAAGTATAGACCATAGTGACTTAATAGCTAAGGTCACTACATAGTGTCAGCTTTGCGTTACATATAGCGTAAGTTATAAAATAATATCTTTAAGTAAAACTTTGTCTTTTTTGTTTTTACTTGCCATTTGAGCGAGCAATAATTCTGCGGTAGCTATTGCATCATTGAGGGCATCATGACCGTGATGATCCGGTAACTTATATTTATTTCTTAAACTAGATAAGCGTAGCTCGGAGGGGTCATAAGCAACATCACGTTTGTCTAACTGTCGTTTGGCAATAACTAACGTATCGATAATAGGGAATTCAGGTGCAAAACCATATAATTCAAGACAAGCTTGTTGTAAAAACTGGCGTTCAATTCGAGCAAAATGAACCAGCATCACTTTACCTGCTAGTGCTTCTAATAACTTTTCCACTACAACATTTAACGGCTGGCCTTGCTCTTTTTGATCATCAGTAATTTGGTGGATTATGACGTTACTTTCTTCAAGCTGTGTTTTAGTCTTTATTATTTGATGATAACTGGTATTAAGTTTTATTTGAGTTTGGTCTAGTAATACAAAGCCAACACTAAGTAATTTGTCAGCTTTGGAATCAAGGCCTGTGGTTTCAAAATCTACAGCAAGAATTGGCAACTTGTCCATAGGCGTATCAAGTGAAGGAAAAGGTACGGATAAAAAATCATGTAAAGGACCACTAGGTACTTTTTTTAATAATTTCTTACGCTTGGTTTCATAACCTGAAATCCAATGCATTAATTTATTGATAGCCATTAAAAGCTCGCTTGTCTAGAGTCTTGTAAAGTTTTAATAACCTTAAAAGCATCCTTCAAATGTTCACGTTCTAATTTTGATAATTCTTTTGGTGAAAGATGGTTATCAGCTTCAAGTCCCTGCATCAATCTATTGGCTTGATGTTTTACGCGTAAAATACCTAAAAATTCATAAGCGTCTATTAAGTTTTCTGCTGAAGATTTTGTAATGGCGGCGCTGCCAGCAGCTTGTTTGATACGCTCTATGGTATTAACTGCGCTAATTCCCTGAGAAAGCGCATAAATGCGAGCGAGATCAACAATAGGTGCAATGCCATTATGCTTAAGATCTAACGTGTCTTTGTGTTTACCTTTTTGTTCTAAAACGAAATCTCGGAAAAAGCCAAGCGGTGGACGTAAACCTAGTGCATTCTTCGATAAATGAGCGATAAATAAACTACTTTTTGTGGTTTTTTGTAATAAGTTTTTACGAACAGAATCAAGCAAGCTTGCATCACCACAAATGGTTTCTAAATCAAAAAATACGCTTGAGTTTAATAATGCTTTTGGGGTTGGTGTATCAACCCAACCATCAAAATATTTCTGCCAAACTTTTTGGGGTTGACGCCATTTAGGATTCGTTGCCATGATGTCGCCAGGACAATAAATAAATCCACAGCTCGCTAAACCATCACATACAAAATTTGCAAGATTTTCAAACCAAGCGTCATCGTATGGTTTCATTGAATCGCAAATGATGATGCCGTTATCTTGATCTGAGTGAGCCAATTGTTCTTGTCGTGCTTGTGAACCTGCTGCAAGCCATGCATATGGCACAGGTGCTTGACCAAAGAGTTCTTCTGCCATTTCAATTAAGCGCTTGGTAAATGCCATAGTAATAGCACTGACGCTTTTACCTACATGGTCTGCACTGGCGCCTAATTTAGCTAAGCGAATCTGTAATTGTGGTAGTAATGCACTTATTCCTTTTAGTTCATCAACCGTTTTTGCTTTATGAATAATGCTAGAAAAATTAATGGCATTATGTCCTTCATTATTCATTAAATCTGTAACCGTCACCATACCAACCACTTCCCCCTGCTTTGTTACAGGTAAATGATGTATACGCTTGGCAGTCATTGTCATTAATGCATCATAGGCATTATTTTTTATATCTATAGTTGTCATGTTTTGCGTCATTATTTCGCCAATACAAGTTGTGATTGGCAAACCTTCGGCAACACAGCGACGACGAATATCTTTATCGGTGATAATGCCAATAGATTTGGTTTTGTCGAGTACGACTAAGCATGAGTAGCCTTTTTCAGTCATTTCTATTGCTGCTTGCTGGATACTTTGGCTAGCGTCAATGCCGGCAACAGGGGAATGATAAAAATCGCTTACGGAAGTATTCATTAATGAAGAGGAAACAATTGCTTCTTCATTAACTTTAGACATTTTGTTCTTGAGTCGCTGGGCTGAGTTATAGCTGAAATAATCACTAATACTCGGATATTGTTCACCTAACTCACGAATCACTTCGCAATCTAGACTATACACCAAGCAATCTTCGTCTGTTGTTATTTGTCGAGGGGCTCTTTCTTGAATGTCGTTAGGTAAATGTAGACTCTGTTTGCAAAATTCGGTACATAAATCACCTTCCCCTAAGCGAGAAATAAGTTCGTTCTCGTCGCTCATACAACTGAGAGCACCTTTGCGCACAATGTATAAACGAGGATCACTGATACCCTCGGGAGGCAAAGCTTCATTTTTACGAACGTAGTTAATTGTTAACTCTCGTATGAGCCTTGCGAGTGCTGGTTTAGGTAAACTGTCGAAGGGAGGAATAGCCTGTATAAAGCTCGAAATTTCAGAGAGTTCAATATCCATTATTTGTGTCAGCCTGCATTTAGGAGATCATGTAGGTTAGCATCTTTAGCCTTGAGGCAAAGTTAATCCTACGCTTAATACCCTTGGTATTAGTAGGTAATTTAGAGTGCTATCTCTTTTCAGTCAACCGCTGAAATAGCAATGTAGACTAAAGTTGCACTTGAAATGGTATCATCGCTACAAAGCCTATTAAAACAGGCTGTTTACTGTAGAGGGCAAGCATAAAAATGTAACATAGTCAGTGATCTAGACTAAAGTGGAATACCCGCGAAAAAAAAAGATTGATAAATTGACGACAGATTAAGTTGAATATGGATTTTTGTCTCTCTCTTGTTTGTATCCAAGGTCTTGACAGTAATCTATATCCACACTTTCTCTTAGAATTATTACATTAAGTGCTTTTCATTAATATTGGCGTAACAATAATATTAAAACGCTAATTACGTAATAAAAATTACAACAACGTCGTTAGGAGACTATTGTGGAAAATAAAGAAACCTATTGGTCGGAGAATCTTCGTATCATCTTTATCTGTCTTGCAATCTGGTTTGTAGTTTCATTTGGTTTTGGTTTACTACTTGTAGAGCCGCTAAATGCAATTCGTCTAGGTGGGTACAAACTTGGTTTTTGGTTTGCACAGCAAGGTTCTATTTATGCATTTCTTGCCTTAGTATTTTGGTATAGCGCCAAAATGAATACGCTTGATAAAAAATATGATGTGGGGAGCTAAGAATGGATGAGTTAAAACTATATACATATATTGCTGTATTTGGCACATTTGCCTTATATTTCGGTATAGCTTGGTGGGCTCGTGCGGGTTCAACGAGTGACTTTTACGTAGCCGGTGGTGGTATTACACCATTACAAAACGGTATGGCAATCGGTGCCGATTGGATGAGTGCTGCGTCATTTATTTCAATGGCTGGTTTAATTGCTTTCTTAGGTTACGGTGGCTCAGTTTTCTTAATGGGTTGGACAGGTGGTTACGTTTTACTAGCCATGTTACTTGCACCTTACATGCGTAAACACGGTAAGTTCACAGTACCTGAGTTCATTTTTGATAGATATTATTCTAAAACGGCACGTATTGTTGCTGTAGTTTGTTTAATCATCGCTTCATTAACTTACATCATCGGTCAAATGAAAGGTGTGGGTGTTGCTTTCTCTCGCTTCTTAGAAGTTGATTACGGTTTAGGCTTAGGCATCGGTATGGCTGTTGTTTGGGTATACGCTGTAATGGGTGGTATGAAAGGTATTACTTATACGCAAATCGCACAATATGTTGTTATGATTTTTGCTTATACAATTCCTGCTGTATTTATTTCATTCCAACTAACGGGTAACCCAATTCCACAACTAGGCTTAGGTAGTACTTTAGCTGATGGTAGTGGTGTTTACTTACTTGATAAGTTAGATATGGTTGTTACTGACTTAGGCTTTAAAGAATATACGACAGCTAACTTAGGCGGAACGTTAAACATGTTCGCTTACACTATCTCTCTTATGATTGGTACTGCTGGTCTTCCTCATGTAATTATGCGCTTCTTTACTGTTCCTTCAGTACAAGCGGCACGTTCTTCAGCAGGTTATGCTCTAATTTGTATCGCATTACTTTACACTGTTGCTCCAGCAGTTGGTGCTATGGCTCGTCTTAACTTGATGAACACCATTGAACCAGCAGCAGGTGAGAACCTTGTATATGCTGAGCGTCCACAATGGTTCAAAGATTGGGAAAAAACTGGTCTATTGAAATTTGAAGACAAAAACGGCGATGGCAAAATTCAGTACACTGCTGATAAAGTAACAAATGAAATGGTTAAAGTTGACCGTGACATTATGGTACTAGCTAACCCTGCAATCGCGAACTTACCTAACTGGGTAATCGCTATAGTTGCTGCCGGTGGTCTAGCTGCTGCATTATCTACAGCTGCTGGTTTATTATTAGCAATATCTTCATCTATCTCGCATGATTTAATGAAAGGGGTATTAACACCTGACTTATCAGAGAAAAATGAGTTACTTGCGGGTCGTGTAGTTATGACGATTGCGATACTGGTATCTGGTTATCTCGGATTGAATCCACCTGGCTTTGCCGCAGGTACGGTTGCACTAGCCTTTGGTTTAGCAGCATCAAGTATCTTCCCAGCATTAATGATGGGTATCTTCTCTAAGAAAATGAGTGGTACAGCAGCGGTTTCAGGTATGGTTGCAGGTATTGGTATAACTATGCTTTATGTATTCCAACATAAAGGTATTATGTTTATCCCTGGTACTTCATTCCTAGGTGACATGGGTCCTAACTGGTTCATGGGTATTTCTCCAAACGCATTTGGTGCGGTTGGTGCATTAGTTAACTTCGCTGTAGCGTTCGCGGTACTTCAAGTAACTGGTCCTGCTCCACAGAAGATTCAAGATTTAGTAGAACATATGCGTCTACCAGGTGACTGTGCAGAAGCACACGATCACTAAGATTATTAGCTCGGTATTCAATATCGAGTGAAGTCTGAAAAATAAAAAGCTAGGCGACAATTTTTATAAAGAGTCGTCTAGCTTTTTCTGTTAAATTACCCTCTAATTATAACAAATAGAAAATAACTGAAAATAATATGAATAGACATCTTAAAGTCGCTTTTATGGTTGCTCCTATACTTCTAGTGTTAGGTTGGGGTGGAGCTGATTTTTACGAAGAAAGTAAAGCTAATGAAACTAGATTCATTCAGTTAGAGCAAGAAGGGCAGTGCGATATAATCAATAAAAATTGCGTACTTAAATCAGGCGAATTTAAAGTGAATGTTTTTGATAAGGATGGCGTTACCGTGGTAAATTCTACCTTTCCATTGGATACTGCTACGCTATTTTTAGTCGATGAAAATGATAAAATGACGACTTATCAATTAGGCATGCAACTTACGCCGTATTATTGGAGTCGTGAAACACCATTAAGACAACTAGTTAGTAATAAAGGTGAGGGTCACAAACTACGTTTGCTTGCTCAAATCAAAGGTGGTCAATACATTAGTGAGTTTTATACCCAAACGGCTAAGTAAATGTGAACCTTCAACATTCAATGCAGAATGAAGTGCGTACCATTGATTCTTTGCATGCTGTAATAGAGCATGCTTATTTTCAGTATGCTCTTTTTTATGACAAGCATTGAAATACCATAATGCATTGATGAAATAACAAAACTGTAAATATTGCCTCAGTAGCTTAAAGTTAACCTCTGCAGTAGAAAGGTTTTGGTATTGTTCAACTATTGTGATGATTTCCTCATTGGGTATATCATTCACGGCAATGAACATTGCTAAATCATATTCAAGTGGCGCAATGCACGCACATTCATAATCTATTAACCAAGTCTCTTGTGTTTCATTAATCAATATATTGCTGAAATTTACATCACCATGACAAAAAACACTATTGTTGGAGTGGTTAAATGACGGGGTAAATAATTGAGAAAGTTGTAATAGTGCTTCTTGTTGTACTGCTGAATAATGTGCATTATTAATAAGCTCATCAATAATGTGATTGGCTGCAAGCTCAGCCGGCTTTACCGTTAACTGATGACATTGAACCATCAACTTTATTGCATGGGTAATTTTGTTCTCAAGGTTTTGCATACCTGATGTTAAATCTTGAGCATCAATAAACTCGTTAATTAACCAGTTTTCATCATAGTAAAAAATGTTTGGCGCAAGCTTAAGTTGATTAGCACAAATGGTTGTTAACACTTCTACATTGTCATTAATGGTTTTAGCAAAAAATACCTGATTATCAGCGAAAACTTTAAAGCTCTGCTGGCTCAATCCTGAGTTTATTGTTGAAATACTTTCTACTTGCGTGAAGCAAGGTAACGCTCTTAATAGGTTTTTCACACTAACTAACTCGAAATAACATCAGATACGTTTATATTTTTAATTTTAGATTGTGCGTAAATAGCATGCCACTTAACGTACCCATATATAGCAATAATGACATAAATAACAAATAATATTGTGGTAGGAATTAGTCCTTTTTCGATGTAAAGATAAATAGATATGGCATCAATTACCATCCAATATAGCCAGTTCTCTAATACTTTTTGTGTAACTAAATAGGTGGCAAATATTGCAAAAACAGTAGTAAAAGTATCTAGATAAGGAAACGCTGCAGGCGTGTAATTAGCAACTATATACCCTAAAGCTAAGGCTATTACCGTTAAGGCAATACAGGCATAAACATGTTTGTGTGTTGACCAAGAAACTATTGCTAGCGGTATGCTCTTTTCTTTTTCATTGTGAATTGAATTAGTGGTCGTGTTTTTTTGCCAAGCCCAGTAACCATAAATAGCCATTAATAAATAATAAGCATTTAGTGCACTATCCATTAATAACAGTACATCATAAAAAATCACTGTATAAAGGGCAGTACTAATAAAAGCGGCAGGCCAGCACCATAAGGAGCCTTGTGCTGCTAAAAGAACATAAGCAAGCGCTAGTAACATAGCAACAAGCTCTAGAAGAGGAAGAGTTGTCAGGTAGCTAATAAAACTTGTAAATAGATCAAGCACTAGCTTTCGGCTTCTACTTGTGAACGATCGCCATTAATAAACTTGCAAGCGAAAACTGCTGAATTTGTTTTACTATGAACTTGCTTCATTTCGCGCATTACGTTGCTAACAGCTAAATCGTAATCACCAAAGACCTGTGTACTCATGCCATTTGTGACGACATTCAACCCTTCAACTTGGCGAAGACGCTTAATAAAAGCCCAAATTTCATCTTTAAAATTATCCATTGCAAGTGGATACAAGCTTAGTTCAATTGATATTTTCATAGAGTATTCTCAGTTAGTCTTGTAACTTAATTATGCTAACTTAGCCTCAGGATAAACAAAAGTCATTCGCATACCCTGAGTGCACTTAAGCATTATTATTAAAATTGGTAATCTACAGTGACACCAAAAACAAGTGGTTCAGATAAATGTGTGTATTGTTTAGCAGTATAACCATCTCTTGGATCGTTACCCCAATAGTAGCCACGATTTACATAATTTTTATCAGTCAAGTTACGGCCCCAAAGCTTCACTTGCCAGTTATCAGCTAAGTAAGAAATTGAAGCGTTAAGTAAAACAATCTTTTTTGATTTTACATCTTGATCAGGAATAGCTTCGCCAAGTTCAATAGAACCACTTTCATCATAATCATAATATCGTGTATCAGAAAGATAAAAATCATCTTTACCGTCGATTGATATATTAAATAACCAAGCATCTGTTGGTTGATAATTAATACCAATGTTAAATTGATACTTAGGTGCATGAGCTTGCTCTTCACCACTTAATGACTGGCCATTAGCATTGGTAAAATCATTAAATTGAGTTTTCAGTAAACCTAAAGAGCCGTAGATATTGATATTATCATTTACCTGCCATGATGATTCTACTTCAAGGCCATAGTTTTTCCCCGAAGCTGCATTACCTAAATATTCGGTAAATTCGGCGCTGTGATCTTCACTCAAAATTATTTGTGAGCTTTTCACTTGCATATCCGTTCTATCCATATAAAAGATAGCAGTACGGATATAAGCATCATTATCAAGAAGTGATACTTTATAGCCTAGCTCGTAGTTGGTTAGATATTCAGGGTCAAAGGAACGCAAATTATCTGGCAAAGTGCCGTCAGTGTTTACACCGCCTGCTTTATAGCCACGATTGATTGAGCCATACCAAAAGCTACTGTCACTTTGTTGATAACTAAGCACTAGCTTACCCCCAATCATGGTATCGTTAAGGCTATCAGTAAACCCATCAGATTTTATATAATCAGCATCACGTTGCTCAACACGAAGGCCGGTAATAAGTGACCATTGATTATTTAATTGGCTGTCAAACTGAGCATATACTGCAATAGATTTTGTATCAAAACTTGAGTTAAAGCTCTTGGCTGCTTTGGTATGCAAACGGTTTAAGTCTTCATCATCTTTTTTGAAATATATACCCGTAACCCAAGAGGTTGTACCATCAAATATTTCATTGCCTGCCGCTGAAAGTGCTCTTAATTCGACTGATTGTACTGACTTTTCACGGAAATAATGATCTCTGGAGGTGTATTCCCAGTATGCGTAGTCTTGGTTTTCAATATTTTCTGGGAAAGAAATACCAACGTATGCCCAATCTTCATCATAACCGTAGCCAAGATCTGAATCAGACGCACTTAATATTGAGACTAAGGTAAAGCCTTCGAAACCTTGATAAGTGAATTTGGCAGCTAAAGCTTTAGTTTCTTGATCATCAAAGCCAAGCTCATCAGAATAGGTTGTTCTGGTATTATCTAGTGAAAAAGCATCATAACCATTATTAAAATCAAAATAAAAACCAGTTAAGTCGATAGTTAAGTTATTGGTTGCTGCAATAGATAATTTACCACGAACATTTAATTCATTTTGATTGTTGGCATCATCTGTATTTAGGAAAACGTTGTCCATAAAGCCATCGCTAACATGCTTATTTATCGCAAAACGATAATTAACGTCATCACTGGCAGGACCTGAAAGCGCGATACCTAATCCATAACTATCATAGTTACCGGCATCTAATTTAACTGCACCCTCAAACTCATCGGTTGGCGAGTTGGTCGTGATATTAATCATTCCGGCTAAAGCATTAGCACCAAAACGTGTTCCTTGTGGGCCACGAAAAATTTCCACTTGGCTAATATCAAATAAAGTAGCAATACTGCCGATACCCGTGAAGTCGACATCATCAACAATCATTCCCACAGAAGGGTTAATTGGCTCTTTAAACTGACTACGCTCGCCAATACCACGAATTTGATAATAGCGGGCACGCTGTGAGCCACTCGCATAGTTAACATTGGGAGCGATAGCTATTAATTCTTCAAGATGTTGAGCGTTACGTTGCTCTGCATCCGCATCAGTTAAAACAGATAATGAAGCAGGAGTTGTTAATAAATTTTGTTGACGAAAATCACTGCTAACAGTAATCACTTCAATTGTGCTGTCGTGAGCTTTATTGTCATCAGCAATTACGCTTGAACTAAAAATGAATGCTGATGATACAGCGAGTGTAAGTGTGGATTTGGTAAAATTCATAAAGATCTCATAAGTAAAATATACTATGGGATCCGGCAATGGGAGGTTATTTATTATTGACGTACTAACCATTCCTACGCCGGATAATTTATTACAAAGTAATAAATTCCCGTCCAGGTTCAAAGGGTTCGCCCAATTTAAATAAATTAGTTTATTTGCATCTCAGCAGTAAATTTTAGCCATACAATCTTAGCTAATATATACTGCTCCCCTTGGTTGGCGCGCAGTGTAACAAATTTTAATCTTTATTGTTAATTTATAATCTTTGAATTTTTTGAGGTAAAAAAGTTAATAATTTGAAAGATAGCTAAAAGTCGTATATATCTCAACGTCTCCTCTTGCTTATATTGATTATATGAGTAAGTTATTTTTGTATAATTCACCCTATTAGAGAGTTGTTATGTTTCCCAATTGGCAATTAGTCAGTATCAGTTTAATTTACATTGGCTTATTGTTTTTTATCGCCTTTTTAGGGGACAAATATAAACATCAACTTGCACAAAAAGGCCAAGTGATTATTTATGCCTTAACGTTAGGGGTTTATTGTACTTCGTGGAGTTTTTTAGGGACAACAGGACAAGCAGCTACTAATTTCTTATCACATATTCCAATTTACCTTGGCCCAGTACTCTTATTTATTTTTGCATGGCCGTTCATTCAACGTATTATTCGCGTTAGTTTAAAATTAAACTTAACATCAATTGCCGATTTGCTTGCTGCACGTTTTGGTAAATCTCATAACCTTGCCATTATTGTGACCATTGTTGCTTTTGTTGGCACTATGCCTTACATCGCATTGCAATTAAAAGCGATGGTGTACACCTTTCAACAGTTACAAATAGATCAAAGCCTTGCTAGTTGGCATATTGGCTTAGTTGTTAGTTTGGTTTTAGTGATTTTTACTATTTTATTTGGTGTTAGACATATTGATGTTACCGAGCGACATCCAGGGGTAATGTTGGCTATTGCTTTTGAATCATTAGTTAAAATCATTGCTTTTCTTGCTGTCGGACTTTTTGTTTGCTTTTCGTTATTTGATTCTCCGGTAGACTTATGGGAGCAAACGGGCGCAGCTTTAAAGTTTGAACAGCAAATGAATGCTGACAACATTAGCGCAATGCTCGCTATGTTAGTGATTGTTATGGCAGCATTTTTATCACTGCCAAGACAATTTCAGGTGATGGTTGTTGAGTTAAAAGATCAAAAAGATACCTGGTTGGCTCGACGTGTATTCCCATTATATATTCTAGTTTTTGCTTTTTTTGCTGCGCCGTTAGGTTTAGCGGGACAATTATTATTAGGTGATAGTGTTCCTTCTGATGCTTATGTACTCTTTTTACCGGGCATTGGTGGACAAACGTGGTTAACTTTATTTACTTTTCTTGGTGCAGTTTCTGCCGCAAGTTCTATGGTAATCATATCTGCTCTTGCACTTAGTACTATGTTGAGTAATGAAATCGTTTTCCCGTTACTTTATCGTCAGCAAAAAGTAGCACAAACTAATTATGATAACTTCAGACAGCGTTTATTAAATATTCGTAAGTTGCTAATATTTTTTGTTATCATTTCTGGGTATGGCGTGTTTATTATGGCGTCACCTGATACATTATCTTCATTAGGAGAGGTTGCTTTTGGAGCCTTTGCACAGCTCACACCTGCTTTAGTAGTTGCCTTTTATTGGCGAAGAGCCAGTTTAATGGGCGTTTATGCGGGTATATTAATAGGATTTATCCTGTGGTTGAGTTTAAACTTCTTACCTCAATTTGGCTTGTATGCTTCACCCTTTGCTGAAGGTATTTTACCCGCTAAAACCACGGCAACGTTATTTAGTTTAGCCGCAAATATTATTGTCATGTGGGCGTTGTCACAAATAAGCCGTCAAAGTGTACAAGAGCGAGTTCAGGCTTCGTTATTCCTAGAGTGGCAATCACCTTCTCTACTAAAAGTTGAAAAGAAACGTCAGCTTGATGTTAATGAATTAGAACTACTCGCCTCACGTTTTGTCGGGGAATCTAAGGCCAAAACCAGTTTTAGTCTGTTTCTCTCATCAAACAATAAAAAGCAGTTAGGTAATGCGACCTATAATCAGCTATTACTGCAACATACAGAAAACACTTTAGCTATGGTTATGGGGGCATCATCAGCACGGTTGGTATTATCTTCTGCACTTGATGGTAGAGATATAGCACTAGATGAACTGGCTGTATTAGTTGAAGATGCATCAAGTCAAAAACAGCAGTTTTCGCAAAACTTATTACAAAGCGCAATAGAAAATGCAAGTGAAGGAATCTCTATTGTTGATGAAAACTTAAAGCTTGTTGCTTGGAATAAAAAGTACTTGGATTTATTCGATTTTCCTCCTGAGCTTGTTTATGTTGGTTGTCCTGTTGAATCACTTATTCGTCACAATGTTGAGGGCGGTTTTTGTGGTGCAGGGGATATTGATAATCAAGTTTTTAGACGCTTAGAGTACTTACGTAAAGGTAGCCCTCATAGTTCAGAGCGACAGCAAGCTAATGGCCAAACAGTTCGAATTGAAGGTAACCCATTACCTGATGGGGGCTTTGTTATGTTGTTTTCAGATATCACCGCTTATCGCCAAGCCGAACAAGTTTTAAAAGAAGCCAATTTAGATCTAGAAACACGCGTTTATGAGCGTACGCTGACTTTAGCTAAAACAAACGAAGCATTAGCAAAAGCACATGAAAAAGCAGAGCAAGCTCATATTAAAAAAAGCCAATACTTGAAAGCTTGTAGTCATGACTTAATGCAGCCTTTAGAAGCGGCTCGTTTATTTACATCGGCATTAACGGAACAGCAAAATTTATCAACAGAGCAACAAAGACAAGTAGATAATATTGATAGATCACTTAAAGCGGCTAATGATTTATTAGCAGATTTAGCTGAAATAGCTCGCCTAGAAAGCGGTAACATCAAACCACTTGTTGAAGTGTTTTCTTTAAATGATTTATTTGAGAACTTAGCACAAGAGTTTTCTGCATTAGCTATCGAACAACAGGTTGAGTTTAGGCTAGTAAAAACTAAGTTGTGGATTAAATCGGATCAACATTTATTAAGACGTATTATTCAAAATCTAGTAGGTAATGCCTTTCGTTATGCTAGCCCTGGTAAAGTTTTGCTTGGAGCGCGTGTTGCTAATGGACAAGTTTTAATTCAAATATTAGATAATGGTCCAGGAATTCCTTTAGAAAAGCAGGGGGTTGTTTTTGAGCAGTTTACTCAGCTTGATACCCCGAATAGCCAATCGGGAGCAGGTTTAGGATTAGGTTTAAATATTACTCAATCGTTAGTACATTTACTGGGACATTCCTTAAGTTTACAGTCAAGAGAGACTCAAGGGTGTAAGTTTTCTATTGCGGTAGAAAAAGCTAATAGATTATTGGTTCAGCCAAAAGTTGCAGTGCCTGCAATGAATATGGGCTTAAGAGATATCACGGTATTATGTATTGATAATGATCCTGATGTATTAAGTGGCATGGTGGAATTACTGTCAGCATGGCAATGTAATATCTTTGCTGCGGACTCTCGTGAAACCGCTTTAAGTGAATTTGCTAATCACCAAAATGAAATTGATATTTTATTGGTTGATTATCAGTTGGGCTATGATGCAAGTTTACCTGCGGGACAACAAGCTGATGGCTTAACATTAATTGCTGATTTAAGGCGTGGTAGCAGTACTTATATTCCTGCTATTTTAATTACAGCGACTACAGAGCAAGGTATTGAAAATAAGGCAAAACAGGCCGATGTTGGCTATATTCGTAAGTTAGTTAAACCTGCTGCGCTTAGAGCAATGATGAGTGCGAAGTTAGCACAAAAACTACAAGAAGATTATGGTTATTAATTAAAGTGGCGTAATAAAATTTACGCCTAATATAATCTTTAAGTTTACTTAAATTCTGTTTCTGTTAGATCTAATTGTGCGATAGCAATAACTGCCTGCGTTCTATTTCGTACATCTAATTTCCGAAATATTGCGGTGGCATGTGCTTTTATGGTGGCTTCTGATACATGTAGATCATAAGCAATTTGTTTATTGAGTAGCCCTTGAGCAAACATCATTAATATACGATATTGCTGTTGAGTTAAGCTGGCAACGCGTGTTGCTATATCACTTTTTTCATGATCTTCTTGGCTATTTTGAAATAGTGTTGGCAGCCAAATATCACCAGACAATACAGTCATAATCGCTGCAAAAATATCGTCAACTGGTGTTGATTTTGGCACAAAACCAGCCGCACCATAACTCATGGCTTTGCTAATCGTAACATGATCTTCATGAGCTGAAATAACGACCACAGGAATTTGAGGGAAGTGATTTCGTACATGGATAAGTGTACTAAAGCCATGTGCGCCAGGAATATTTAAATCGAGCAATAAAAGATCACTGTCACTATTATCTTGCAATTGCTGTTCAAGTTCAGAAATTGTCTGTGCTTCAAGCCAGTTTGTATAACTTAGCTTAGGTTTTAGAGTGCCTAATAATGCTTGTCTAAATAAAGGGTGATCATCAGCTATTATAATTTTTTGTGGCTGAATCATAAAATATTTCCTCAGAAGTTATTTAGTCAGTCTAACGGAATAATAGCAGATAACCAATTGGACTTGTCTGTTATCTACTATTCATGCTCATTATAATCGTTTATTTTTTTGGCACTTCAGCTAGAACAGCGGTCAGTAGTTGCCAATATTGTATAACGGTCGCAATTTCTATTTTTTCATCAGGTGAATGAGGGAACTTAATTGTTGGCCCTATTGAAACCATATCCCAATGAGGATAAGCGGTTTTAAATAAGCCACATTCCAGACCTGCGTGAATAACCATAACGGCAGGAGTTTTACCAAAAAGAGCTTGATAGGTATCACATACTGTTTGCATTATGGGAGAGTCTGTATCCGGCTTCCAGCCAGGGTAAGCACCACTAAACTTTATGTCAGCGCCCGCTAATTCAAAGACAGACTGTACAGTACGTTGAGTCTCTAAGCGACCATCATCATGCAAGCTACGAATTAATACTAAAGCATTGAGATTTTTGCCACGAGTTTGAATAACACCAACATTTAATGAGCTTTCTACAATACCTTCAATGTCATCACTCATTCGAATAACACCGTTAGGGCACGCATTTAGTCCACGTAAAATATTATTCTGTGTGGTGCTATCCCAACATTGTTCAAAATCTTCTGGTGAAATTAGTAACATGTCAATATCAGTTTCAATCGCACTTAAATTAGCTTTTATTGTTGATAAGTAAAGCGCTAGTGACGCCTTTAATGATTCTATTTTATTTTTATCAACAACAAAGCTAGCATTTGCTTCACGTGGAATTGCATTACGTAAGCTGCCACCATTGAGCTCAGTTAAGCGAATATCAAATTGATTACTGGCATCGAGTAAAAATCGAACTAATAACTTATTAGCATTGGCGCGACCTGTGTGAATATCAACACCTGAGTGACCGCCTTTTAATCCTGAAATTGATAAATTAAAGGCTTGGTAATTTTCTGGCACATCTTCAAATTGTAAGGGGAAAGTCGCTGAGCCATCAATACCGCCAGCACAGCCCATATACACTTCGCCTTCTTGCTCTGAATCAGTGTTGATTAAAATGTCGCCGTCTAGCCATCCCGCTTCTAATCCAAATGCGCCACTCATTCCTGCTTCTTCATCAATCGTAACGAGTACTTCAATAGGGCCATGAGGAATATCATCACTCGCTAACACAGCAAGAGCAGAAGCTAAGCCAACGCCATTGTCTGCGCCTAAAGTTGTGCCATCTGCTGTTACCCAATCGCCGTCACTTTCATTAATGATATAAGGGCGTATAGGGTCTGTTGTAAAATCATGGTCAGTGTCGTTGTTTTTTTGTGGAACCATGTCCATATGGGCTTGTAAAATAATACCTTTACGATCTTCCATTCCCTGAGTTGCTGGTTTCTTAATAAATAAATTACCCACAGCATCTTCTTTTACTGATAAGCCTAGTTCAGTTGCCCATGACTGAATCCAAAGAGAAATTTTTTGTTCGTGTTTAGAGGGATGAGGAATACTGCAAATTTTTTCAAATAACTGCCAGAGGCTCGCCGGTTTAAGTTGTGATAATGTGCTCATATGAAAATCTCTTTATTATAGGTTGGACGTAAGTCCGGCAATGAAAGTGTATTTTTGCTACTAAATGACATGTTTTTATTATTTGCTAGCCATTAAAAATTGCCACTGTTCATTAAAATCACTACTGGGTTTTTTATCAAAGCCAGAACGAACATATTGACAAATTTTACCTTCGGCAAAAGAAACTAAAATATTAGCAAGTGCTTGCTCACTGATACTAAACGTTTTGCCCTCACGTAGTTTTCGTTCACGTAATACTTGCTTAAACTGTGATTCAAGCTTCTCAAATAGCTGATGTACTCTATTGTGCAATCGCTCATTTTCACCCATTAGTGCATCACCTGATAAAATGCGACAGATACCCGGGTTACGCTCAGCAAAAACCAATAGTACATGCAGTATATGATGGCAACGTACTAGTGTTTCTTTATGATCAGCTAAAATTAAATTAATACGAGAGAAAATAGACTCTTCAATAAAATCAATTAAACCTTCAAACATACGCGCTTTAGATGGAAAGTGGCGATACAATGCGGCTTCAGAGACGCCTACTTTAGCAGCCAGCTTTGCGGTAGTAATTCGTTGACCTGGACTGGATTCCAGCATGAGCGCTAAGCATTCTAAAATTTGTTGTTTACGATTAATCTTTTGTGCTGGTTTTTGTGTGCTTTTAGAGCTAACGGGCATAGTAAGATGTTCTCTATTTAGTAAGTATTAACGTATATAAGGATCTGTTGAATGTCGTGTGTAAATTTAGTTTTGCTTTGCAATATAGTATTGATTAATTAGAGAAACTAACTTTTTAGCAACAACCTGTTTATTGGCTAACGGTATCTCCGTTTTATCAATTGCACTAAATAAGGTTAACGCATTATTTTCACTGTTAAAACCCTGTCCTTCTTTTGCAACATCATTTGCTGCAATTAAATCAAGGTTCTTACGAATTAATTTACCGCGTGCATATTGTTCTACATCTTGTGTTTCTGCTGCAAAACCCACAATAAAAGGCTTGTCAGTTAAACTGGCAACATCGGCAACAATATCATGATTTTTAACTAACTCAAGTTGCATAGCATCATTTGTTTTTTTAATTTTTTGTTCTGCAACTTGTGCAACACGATAGTCTGCTACTGCAGCACAAGCAACAAAAGTAGTGCATGTTTTTGCCTTGTTAAGTGCTTGTTGATGCATTTCATCAGCACTGATAACAGGGATTAATTGACAGCCAATAGGTGGTTCAATGGAAACAGGCCCTGAAATTAAGGTAACTTCAGCGCCTGCTCGTAAAGCGGCATGTGCAATAGAGTATCCCATTTTACCTGAACTGTGATTAGAGATATAACGTACAGGATCTATTGCTTCTCGAGTAGGCCCTGCCGTAATGACCCAGTGTTGACCTTGTAAATACTTATCAGCGAAAAAATCATTACTTAAATTTACTAAATCACTAACATCTAACATACGCCCTAAACCGATATCTCCACAGGCTTGCTCACCGCTGCCTGGCCCCCAAAGGTGATAACCACGCTCATTTAGTGTTGCAACATTGGCTTGGGTAGCACGGGCATGCCACATTTGCTGATTCATTGCAGGAGCAAGCGCGATAGGAGCACTTGTTGCTAAACATAATGTGCTTAGTAAGTCATTTGCAATTCCGGCAGTAATACGCGCGATAATATCTGCAGTGGCAGGGGCAATAATAATTAAATCAGCCCATTTTGCTAATTCAATATGTCCCATGGCAAGTTCAGCTTCGGTATCAAGTAAGCTATCTGCAACGGCATTTCCTGAGACTGCTTGTAAGGTTAACGGCGTGATAAATGCTTTAGCGCCCTCTGTCATAACAACACGTACATCAGCACCTTGATCTTTCAATCTACGTACTAATTCTGGAATTTTATAAGCGGCTATACCACCACTGACACCAAGAACAATTTTTTTGTCCTGAAGAACTTGCATAATCTGCTAATCTTAAACTTATGAATATTGGCAATACGATAGCATTTATTGTGAATATTGAAAAATAGAAAACACGAATTTAAATGCAAGGAAGCTGACTATGTGTAAACCTGATTTAATGAAAAAAATGGAATATGAAAGTAAAACCTTGAAAAGCTGGCCATGTGAAGAACGTCCGCGTGAGAAGTTGCTCAAATTAGGCGCCATGAGCTTAAGTGATGCCGAGTTATTAGCGATCTTTTTAAGAACAGGCGTAAAAGGTTGTAACGTTGTCGATTTATCGAGGCAGCTACTTTTGGACTTTGGCAGTTTAGCGAATATTTTTAGTGCGAGTGAAAGTGAATTTTGTCAGCAACATGGATTAGGTAGCGCCAAATATGTTCAACTTCAAGCCTGTTTAGAAATGTCAAAGCGCAATTTAGCAGAAGAACTCGCCCAGCAAGGTAGTGCACTCACTTCATCTCAAGCAACACGAAATTATTTGGTCAGTGAACTTCGTCATGAAACCAGAGAAGTGTTTGCAGTATTGTTTCTAGATAATCAGCATCAAGTATTAACCTTTGAACGATTATTTTTTGGAACTCTTAATGCTGCCGCCGTCTATCCTAGAGTTGTTGTAGAACAGGCATTAAAACACCATGCTGCAGCGGTTATTTTAGCCCATAATCATCCGTCAGGAATAGCACAAGCAAGTGTTGCAGATAAACAGATAACCAACAAATTAGAACAAGCATTACAATTGGTTGATATTCGAGTGTTAGATCACATGATTATTGCAGGGCCACAGTGCTATTCTTTTGCCGAACATGGGGAGCTTTTTTAAAATACTACTAAGGATAAGTGATTTCAGTTGATAAATTATACAATGCCAGTTATTTTTAGAAGATATTAAATATCTTGAGAAGCAAAAGGATCCTCTTATGATTGACAGCCGTTTTGATGCGCCGGAGCGCCGTAGTTCATTTCGTTTAGATATGGAAAAGGAACTCGTAGATATCATGTGGAAAGATGAAAACGGACAAGAAAAAAGTAAAAAAATTGTCTGCTTAGATTTTGCCCGAGGAGGCTTGAAACTTGATTGTGATATTGCCTTACCAGTACAAACAGTAGTAACTGTTGTCTTTAAATCAGCATCTTCGAATAATCAAAAATTATATGGCAAAGTTTTACGCTGTATTAAGCAAGATACCGGTTGGTTTGAGATAGCTTTAATACTTGATAAAGGAACTTAAATATAGCCAATAAATTGCAAGTAAAACTTTTTATTAACATTGAACTATAATTGATATTCGACCTAGTGTTCGACTTTACTCAAAGTACTGGGTTTTATTTAGGAAGAAAAAGATATGATGATATTAGTGGGTGGTGAAAAAGGTGGTAGTGGTAAAAGCTGCTTAGCACAAAATTTAGCTGTTTATTTTGCTCGAAATAAAAAGGCTATTGTTTTAATGGTTGATTGCGATCCACAGCGTACTACATCAGATTGGATACAAGCTCGTAATAGTGACCCCTCACTTCCCGCCATTAATTGTATTCAACTTTATGGAAAAATTCGCAATGACTTGATCAGTTTAGCCCAGCATTATGACTATGTTATTGTCGATTGTGGTGGACAAGATAACTTAGCCTTACGAGCGGCAATGTCAGTTGCAGATCATGTTGTTATTCCTTTAAGGCCGAAAAGGCGAGACTTAAAAACAGTACCTCATATGGAAGATATGCTCAGTACTTGTAAAATGGTTAACCCAAAAATGCTCGCCTCTTTTGTAATGACTCAATGCCCTTCATTGCCTAATCAAGCGCGTAGAATTTTAGAAGCTAAAGATGTTTGTACTTCATTTGGTATCAATGTACTCAATGCTTTGACCTATAATCGTAATGTTTATGATGATAGCGAAGAGCTCGGTTCATCAGTAATTGAAATTGACCCTGAAGGTAAAGCTGCCGTAGAAATGATAGCCATAGCTGAAGAGCTAATGGCAATGAAACCGGATAATGCTCATGAGTTTAACTGATCTAAAGAAAAGCAAGGATAGGCAAAATTCGAAAGAAAATGTTAAAGAGCATTTTACTGTTGATGAATTTATTGCTGATGCAGACAACTATGCGAAAGGTTCACCGCAAATAGTGAGCAATACTCGCCATGGTAAAATGAACCTAAAGCAGGCGATACATGATGCTAAACTTCTTATAGAGCGAAAAAAATCAGCAAAAGACCATACAAAACCTTTTAGGCGTGCAACTTTTACGTTAAGTGAAAATACCATAGCACAATTAAAAGAACTGTCTGAAGACTCTGATTTAGCCAAATCTCATATTATTCGTATTTTAATTGATGAGTTATCAAATAAAGAACAAGAAGATCAAATTAAAAAATTATTTGAATCTGATGTTGATTAAATTGAGCTATTTTTCACTGATTTGTTGAGAGAACAAACAAAAAATAACGTAAATCTATTAAATAA
>CAJXUT010000032.1 GCA_913061365.1 uncultured Colwellia sp. | reverse complement strand
CTACGTCTCGTGGGCTCGGAGATGTGTATAAGAGACAGTTACCGACCTTAAGCAACAGCTATTTGAACATGTTATGGCAATGCCGGTATCTTTTCATGATAAAGAATCAACTGGCGGATTAATTTCTAAGCTTACCTTTGATACTGAACAAGTGTTAAATTCTGTCAGTAGATCTGTTCTGGTAATTGTTCAGCAAAGTGCTTTTGTTATAGGTTTGATAGGCTTGATGTTTTTCATTAGTTGGCAGTTATCCATAATATTTCTACTTGTAACGCCGTTAATAGCTATTATTGTTAGTATTGTTTCAAAGCGTTTTCGTACGGTGAGTAAGAGTATACAAGGAGCAATGGGCGAAGTTACAACCGCAGCAGAGCAAACATTTAACGGACATAAAGTGGTTTTGACCTTTGGTGGTCAAAAACGAGAATTTGATCGCTTTGCAAAAATTAATAAGCACAATCGCCAACAACGAATGAAACTTACTGCAGCAAAAGCGGGCAGTGTGCCAGTGATTCAAATCATTGCTTCATTTGCTTTAGCATTTGTTTTTTATGCGGTTAATTCTGAAAGTTTACGTGAAAGTATATCAGCAGGTAGTTTTGTTAGCGTTATTACTTACATGACGATGTTATTGAGACCATTGAAAATGCTGACTAACGTGAACAGTGAATTTCAAAAGGGAATGGCTGCTTGTGTTAGTATTTTTGCCGTATTAGATCAAAAAACTGAAACAGATGATGGCACACTTGTTTTTGATAAGTCGCAAGGAAAGATTGCTTTTAAAAATGTTAATTTTGCTTATGGTGGCGTTAATGATAAAACAGAAGCGACAAATTGGGCTTTAAAAAAACTTTCATTTGAATTGAATACCGGTGAGACACTCGCTCTAGTTGGGCGTTCGGGTAGTGGTAAATCAACAGCAAGTTCTTTGTTATTGCGTTTTTACGATGCGAACGAAGGAGAGATTTTAATTGATGGCGTTAATATTAAAGAATATCAATTAAAAAGTTTACGTGAGCAATTTGCCTATGTTTCTCAACAAGTTGTGTTATTCAATGATACGTTAGCAAACAATATTGCTTACGGTAAACCACAAGCAAGTCGTGAGGACATCATTGCAGCAGCAAAAAGTGCTCATGTGATGGAGTTTGCAGAACAAATGGAAAATGGATTAGATACAAACCTTGGTGATAACGGTTCATTGTTATCAGGCGGTCAAAGACAACGCGTAGCCATAGCCCGTGCTTTATTGTGTGATGCGCCATTTTTAATCTTAGATGAAGCAACCAGTGCTTTAGATACCGAATCTGAACGCCATATTCAGGATGCTTTACAAACATTACAAAAAAATAGAACGTCAATTGTTATCGCTCATCGTTTATCAACAATTGAAAATGCAGATAAAATTATTGTAATGGAACAAGGGGAAATTATTGAGCAAGGGGAACATCAGTCATTACTGGCTAAAAATGGTACTTACGCACAACTACATAATTTTCAATTTCAATCATAACTTGTTAACTGATGTTTAACTTAATTTACTGTATTAATGAATAATTATTATGAGACTAATTGAAAAGGTTTGGTTTGAAAATCACAAGGCAAAGTGGTGGTTAGTACCTTTATTATTTCCATTAAGTGTGTTGTTTTTTTTACTTAGCTCAATTCGTCGTGTCGCTTTCGCTCTTGGTTTATTTAAATCTTACTCGGTGAGTAAACCTGTCATTGTTGTAGGTAATATAGGTGTTGGTGGCAATGGCAAAACACCTGTCGTAATTTACCTCGTTGAACTGGCTAAAAAGTTTGGTTTTAAACCCGGTGTTATTTCACGAGGGTATGGTGGAAAAGCGGAGAATTATCCATACGTGCTATCCAATCAAAGTACAACAGAGCAAGCAGGTGATGAACCTATTTTAATTTTTAAACGCTGTGATGTGCCTGTTGTTGTGGGCAGTGATCGAGTTGCTAATGCAAAAGAATTAACCGCTTTAGGTTGTGATATTATTATTAGTGACGATGGTTTACAGCATTATCGTTTACAACGTGATGTAGAGTTAATTGTTGTTGATGGTAAACGCCTCTTCGGCAACGGGTTATTATTACCTGCAGGCCCATTACGTGAACGAACATCAAGACTAAAAAGCGCAGATCTTATTATTTTTAATGGTGAATGCGAAACAAGAGAAAAGTCATCGTTATTAATGACCTTATCAGCAACTAAATTGCGTCACTTAAAAACAGGTAAAGAAATCAATTTAAGCGACTTTTTAGAAAATAATGTTGAAGTAAATGCAATTGCTGGTATTGGATCGCCGCAGCGTTTTTTCGATACTTTGCAAAACATAGGCTTTCAGTTAGCGACTCAAAAAGGTTTTGTTGATCACAAAGACTTTACGCCGAATGACTTTAATCAATTTAAAGATGACTTACCGCTTTTAATGACAGAGAAAGATGCGGTAAAATGTCACAAATTCGTACAAGAAAACTGGTGGTATTTACCCGTTGATGCACAATTTTCTGAGCAAGATGAAAAATTATTGCTACAGAGCCTTAAGCAATTAGCACCGTAAATACTAAAAAGAAATAACAAGATACAACAAAGAGAATAAAAATGGCATTTGATACAAAATTAATGGAAATATTAGCTTGTCCAGTTTGTAAAGGTAAGCTTGAATACGATAGAGCCCAACAAGAACTTATTTGTAAATTTGATAAATTAGCTTACGCAATCGACAGAGATATCCCTGTGCTTTTAGAAAATGAAGCACGCCAGTTAAGTGCTGATGTTGAAGCAGTTGAATAGGATATAACTAAATGACAAGTGCTACTATGACTAAGACAGATACCTCTTTTGTGGTTGTTATTCCTGCTCGATTTCAATCATCGCGTTTACCGGGAAAGGTATTAGCCGATATCGCAGGTAAACCAATGATCCAATGGGTTGTAGAAAAAGCGCAGCTTAGTGGTGCAAGTAAAGTGATTGTTGCCACAGATAATGATGATGTAGAACAGGTAGTAAAAGCTTTTGGTGGCGAGGTATGTAAAACACGTGCGGACCATCAATCGGGTACTGAGCGTTTAGCTGAAGTGATGGAGCAGTATCAATTTAGTGATGATGAGATAATTGTAAATGTTCAAGGAGATGAGCCATTTATCCCACCAGAAAATATTACGCAAGTTGCTAATAATTTGGCGCATCAACATGACGCTACGAATAACGCCTCTAGTCAAGGACGTAAAATTTCTCGTATGTCGACGTTAGCAATCAATATTGACTCAGTTGAGGAAGCGTTTAATGCTAATGCGGTGAAAGTTATAACAGATAAAGATGGTTATGCTTTGTATTTTAGTCGTGCGACAATTCCTTATGATCGTAATCGTTTTCTGAATAATGATAATATTGATAATATAGGTGAGTTTTATTTACGTCATGTTGGTATATATGCTTATCGTGCTGGTTTTATTAAAGATTATGTTAATTGGCCAACGAGCCAATTAGAGCAGGTTGAAGCACTTGAACAACTACGTGTACTTTATCAAGGTGAGAATATCCACGTAGCAGTTGCAAAATCTAATGTTCCAGTGGAAGGGGTTGATACACCAGAAGATTTAGCAAAAGCGATAGCTTACGCTAAAAGTTTATAGGTTTGTTAAGCTCGGTTTAACTAAATTAAATCGAGCTTTATTGACCTATAAATTTGCTATTTCATCACGAGTGTCTTGTAAAAAGTCAGCACTAAAAGCTACTAACGAATGCACTGAGCTTGGTAACTGATCAATGTCGATAGCATCAATTAGATTTTTCACTTCTAAGCCTAATTCTGTATCACCCTCAATTTTTAAACGTCGTTGAAAAAACAATGTATCGGGATCTTGTTTACGCCCAGCAATCAACACTAAATCATCACCAGTAGCACTAAAGCAAACATCTTCGGTTATATTCATTGCTTGCAATTCACTTTCAGATGCCATTATTAGCTTGTCTTGATCAAAGCTTAACCACCAAAACAAATTTAAATCACTGATAACAATTTTTAACCATTTGTCTTGTAAAAATTCAAAATCACCATCTTCTATAGACTCTTGAAACACAGACGTTAATGCAGGTAGTAGTAACCTTTTCTGTGCTGAGAATGGTAATAACTTAAGGCTTGGACGTAAAATTTTTGGCATTACATCGATCATTCTGCTTCGTAAGGTTAACGGAAATCTTCCTATTGTTTGTTTATTATCAGAAAATAATGTCGTGGGCAGCAAGTTAACAGCAGTTTGAGGTAAAGAAGATAGTTTTAACACGTGTATAGCCTTTATTGTTAGCTTGTATGAATCGATATTTTTACAGTTTAACAGTCGATTAATAAATTTTGCTGCCCTAGATCAAGTTTTCTTTAATACATATCAATAAAGCACTAAAGAGAAACCAATAGACTATCGGGCAAGTTTTTGTCGTTTAAATTGGAGTCTTTTGTGGAACTATTGTGTCCGGCAGGTAATTTACCTGCCTTGAAAACTGCCATCGATAATGGTGCTGATGCAGTTTATATTGGGTTGAAAGATGATACCAATGCACGTCACTTTGCTGGTCTTAACTTTAATGATGGTAAATTAGCAAAAGGAGCTGACTATGTGCACGAGCGAGGGAAAAAACTGCATGTTGCCATCAATACATTTGCTCATGCAAATGGTGAAGAGCGCTGGAAGAAAGCCGTAGATAATGCGGTTGCTATAGGTACGGACGCACTTATTATTGCCGATTTAGGCGTACTTGATTACGCAGCCACTAAATATCCTGATGTTGAACGACATGTATCAGTACAAGCATCTACTACTAACCTAGAAGCAATAAAGTTCTTCAAAAACAATTTTGATGTAAATCGAGTCGTATTACCACGAGTATTATCTGTGCAACAAGTACGACAGCTTGCTAAAAACAGTCCAGTACCATTAGAAGTGTTTGCCTTTGGTAGCTTATGTATTATGGCAGAAGGGCGTTGTTATTTGTCTTCTTACATGACGGGCGAGTCACCAAACACCGTAGGGGCATGTTCTCCTGCAAAATATGTTCGCTGGCAAGAAACTGACCAAGGTCTAGAGTCACGCTTAAATAATGTCTTAATCGATAGATACCAAGAAGATGAAAATGCTGGTTACCCAACTCTTTGTAAAGGACGTTTTGATGTTGATGGCGATGTTTACCATGCCTTAGAAGAGCCTACGAGCTTAAACACATTAGAGCTAATTCCTGAATTGATGGCTATGGGAATAGTGTCAGTTAAAATCGAAGGGCGTCAACGTAGCCCTGCTTATGTTGAACAAGTGGCTAAAACTTGGCGGATGGCAATCGATAGATGCAAACAAAATTCTGAAGACTTTCAAGTGGATGGCGCGTGGATGAAAACCTTAGCCAATTTATCTGAAGGTTCACAGACAACGCTAGGCGCTTACCATCGCAAATGGCAATAATCGACTTTTATCCTGTTGCTGTATTGCCCAATTTATTTGTTAAAAGTATTTATAAATTCTTTTGGAAAGCATTTAACTTCCAAGAAAAGCCTGTAAGGCAGAGTTAATAGTGTACGGAGAATGACAGTCGTCAACTCTGTACATCTTCTTTTAAATTGAACTTTACATCTTAAAGTAAAACAACAATCAGCTTAGCGATAACTTTAAAAATTTAGGAAAAACTATGAAATTCTCACTTGGGCCTAATTTGTTTTTTTGGCCAAAAAAAGATGTTGAACAATTCTATCAACAAGCAAAAAACTCTAGTGCCGATATTATTTATCTTGGTGAAACTGTTTGTTCTAAACGGAGAGAATTACGTGCTAAAGACTGGTTAGGTTTAGGGCGTGAGTTAGCTCAAGACACAAATAAGCAAATTGTTATATCCACCATGACCTTACTTGAATCTCCGGCTGAAATTGTCACTCTAAAGAAACTTTGTGATAACGGTGATTTATTAGTTGAAGCGAACGATTTAAGTGCTGTACAAATTATGCATGACTTAAATATGCCTTTTGTCGCAGGTCCAGCAATTAATTGTTATAACCTATCAACTTTAAAGGTGTTAATTAAACAAGGTATGACGCGTTGGTTAATGCCTGTAGAGCTTTCGGGTGATTGGTTGAAAACTATCCTTGCTCAAGCTGTTGACGAAAATATTCGAGATAAGTTTGAATGTGAAGTTTTTTCATGGGGATATTTACCGCTCGCTTATTCTGCTCGGTGTTTTACTGCACGTTCTGAAGATAGAGCAAAAGATGATTGTCAGTATTGCTGTATTAACTATCCGCAAGGTCGAAAAATGAACTCACGTGAAGGAGAGCAAGTTTTTGTATTAAATGGCATTCAAACTATGTCTGCTTATCAGTATAATCTCATCAACGAAGTCGCTCAGCTTAATGATATGGGTGTTGATATTATACGTGTTAGTGCTGATAGCGATAAAGCTTTTACTCAGCTAGATAAATTTAGAACACAATTATCGACGCCGACAAAACATACTTTAGCAACAGATAAAGAATGTAATGGGTTTTGGCATCAAATTGCCGGTATGTCGGTGGCATAACAATGTTATTATAGCCCCATGAGTGACGATTAATTTTATTACAGTTTAGAGAGTATTATGTTTACCTTAGATTTAAACCAGATGAGCCAGAATGAATTCTTAAAAGAATACTGGCAGAAAAAGCCTGTTGTAATTAAACAGGGTTTTAAAAACTTTGCTGATCCAATACTGCCTGATGAATTGGCAGGCTTAGCGATGGAAGAAGCGGTTGAATCTCGTTTGGTCTATAAAAAAGGGGAAGAATGGCAAGCTGAATTTGGTCCGTTTGAAAAATATGAGCATCTTGGTGATAGTAATTGGTCGTTAGTAGTACAAGCACTGGATAACTTTAGTGAAGAAGCGGCTGAAATAATTGAACCGTTTAGGTTTATTCCTCATTGGCGTTTAGATGATTTAATGGCAAGTTTTGCCACAAAAGGCGGCGGTGTTGGACCTCATGTTGATAACTATGATGTATTTATTTGCCAAGGCTCAGGAAAACGTCATTGGCGTGTTGGCGATAATACTCAACAAACTGAAGTGATTGCTCATGAAGCACTTTTACATGTTGAACCATTTGAAGCGATTATCGATGTTGAATTAGAGCCAGGAGATATTTTATACATTCCACCAGGTTTTCCTCACGAAGGTATTGCACTTGAGCCATCAATGAGCTTTTCTGTTGGTTTTCGAGCAAACTCTACCGTAAGTTTATTAAGCGCCTTAGCGGATCACCTTATAGATAATGAATTGGGTACTGAGTTACTTGCTGATCCAGAACGACAAGCTATTGCTCATAGTGGAGAAATCACTAATAATGACTATTCTAGTTTGAAGAATCAGCTAACAAGCCTTTTAGATAACGATCAAATATTTAAAAACTTTGCCGGTAAATTCTTAACCAATGCCAAGCATGAATTAGATTTAATGCCTGCTGAAGAACCCTTTGAACGTGAAGAAGTATCACAGCTTCTTACCATCCATAATATTAAGCGTTTAGGTGGCCTTAGAGCATTCTATTTTGAAGACACGATTAACGATGGTATTTGTTATATCAACGGCGAGCAAAAAAACTTTGCTCGTGATATTGTGCCAGTGATTAAATTATTGTGTGATCAATCTATTGTTACCTCAACTGAATTAGCTCCTTGGCATGATAATGACGAATTTCTTTCACTAATGATGGATTTACTTGATCAAGGTTTATGGTTTTGGGTTGAAGCAAGCGAATAAGGCTGAGGATTTTAAGGTTGCGATTAGATAAGTTTATTTGTAAAAGTACTGAATTAACACGAAGTGAAGCAAAAAAGTTACTTAAAAGTGGTGAAGTTCGTGTTAATGGTGAAGTTGCTAAAAACCCCGCAATGCAGGTTCATGAAAATAATAGTATTGATATTGATGGGCAATTTTTAACAGCCCGTCAATCTCGTTATTTTATGTTGCATAAAGTTACTGACACAATTTGCTCTAATGTAGACGAAGTATATCCTTCAGTATTACATTTCCTAGAGGTTGATAAAGCCTTTGATTTACACATAGCAGGGCGCTTGGATGCTGATACGACGGGCTTAGTGCTAATAACGGATGATGGACGTTGGTCACATAATGTTATTTCACCGAAAAAGGATTGTCAGAAGGTTTATAGGGTATGGTTGCGTAATCCTATAACCGTTGAAAAATCAGCTGAGCTGATTGAGAAATTTGCACAAGGCATACAACTTCAGGGTGAGTCATCATTAACTAAGCCAGCTGTTTTAACTTTGGTTACAGATACCGATGTTGATAATGAAGTATTGTTAACTATAACAGAAGGTAAATATCATCAAGTGAAACGTATGTTTGCTGCCATAGGCAATAGAGTTATTGGCTTACATCGCGAGCAAATTGGCGAAATAAAACTAGATGATTTAGCGCCAGGTGAGTGGCGCCCGTTAACAGATAAAGAAGTCAATTTGTTTACTTCATAACTAATTGCTTAGCTCAGCTCTACTGGAGGTGAGCTAAGTGTAATCTTTAAGTGATTTTCGTATATTATCAGGTATCGGTGTAGCGCACTTTTTATTTGAATTAAAATATACAATGACGGTAGTACTCTCAGCAGCCAAAATACCTTTTTGAAATGCTTTTTGATTGATTGTAAGAGAAGAGTTACCAATAACAGCAATACTTGTTTCTATTTCTACTACTGAGCCGTAAAATACTTCGCTTTTAAATTGACAATCAATTCGTACAATCACAGAACCGAATTTCTCATCATTTACATCATGGTTTAGTAATTGAGAAATATCAGCTCTAGCGTCTTCAAGCCATGCCATTATGGCTAAGTTGCTAATATGATTACCATAGTTAACTTCAGTAATACGTGGCGTTAAAATTAATGTTTCCATACTATTTTTTACTTATTATTTAGTTCATTAAATTTAGCTAATTGCTCTTCTGTTGCAGGTAGCTGATGCTTTTCTTTCCATTCACTATAAGGCATACCGTAAACTTGTTCACGAGCAGTATCAATATCAACATTCACACCAAGTTTTTCAGCTTCTGCAACAGTCCACTTACTAAAACAATTTCGACAAAACCCTGCTAGGTTCATTAACTCTATATTTTGGACATCTTTACGATTATCTAAGTGCGCTAATAAACGACGAAAAACAGCTGCTTGTATTTCAGTTTCTTTATTCATGGAGATCCTTATTAATGTGTAGGTAAAGGTTTTTGATAATATTGATATGATACAGGATTGAGTTGTTCCTGTGGGGCTCTAATTTTTGTATTGCTGAGTTTTCTTCTGTTTACACTGGGAGATGGGCTGATAGTTAAATTTTCTAACCAATCTTTTCCTTCAATTAAAGCGATTGGTGCGGGCAGTGTTGCTAAAGCACTATTGCTGTCAAATTCAGGTAAAACTCTGGTAGCGCTAAAAGCTGCTCTTGGTTTAATTAATGTTTCACCAATACGGCCTCTTTGTCCCCACGAAACAATGTAATCTTGGCTACTTATGTTGCTACCTACTGGTTGGTTTGTAATCGCAACATCACGAAACACTTGAAAGCGACTTTGCATCATTAGCTCTTCAAATAACATGGCATAATCTTCACGAAAACTAGAATAGGCATAATAATCAGTCGCAGAATCCGGACTAAAAAAGGTTTTGATATCGCTAGTTTGGTAGGATTTCTGCGTTGTATTTGCTTTTTCGCCAGCAAAACTGACTTGCGCTAAATCTCGCATAATTTGACTTTGTAAGGGCAGAGCAACTGATAATTGATCTGACTCAAAGTCGGTACTTGTTGCCGCATCAAGTATGCGAGTTTGTTCATTATGCATAAACCATTCACTACTCGGAAAAAAGTCATTGGCGTGAGCAAGTTCATGATAAAGCAAGGAAGCTAATCGATAAAAACTATCATCACTATTTCGGGTTATCCGTTGAGCTTTACTGAAACTAGGCGTTGCGTAAGCATTATTTTTTACATAGCGCCAAGGCATAGCAAACTGTAATTCGTTGCCAAAATTAGCACGGTAATCAGGTGCTTCGTTTATCGTGTCGCGTTCTTGTGGTGTTATCCAAAAATTTTCTGCATCTAAATATATTGCGCCTGTGGCAGCCCAATAAAATGAAGGACGAATATCATAGGAGATAACAATAGCAGTAGTTGCTCTTAGTAATCGTTTAAAATCTTCATGGTTATCATAATTAATAAGGAATGCTTTAAAACGATCTCCCATCCATGCATGTGAAACGATAACTCTATTCATAATATCGTCTACAGTAAGCTCGTTACCTTCTGAAGCGAGTAAAGGTAAATTAGCTAAAGTGCATGAACTGCTTAACGTATTGCTATAGACGCAATTAACTAACTCATCTTTGTAAGGACTGCTGCTATTGTAAGGAAAAACCTTGGCAACTTGAGTATCAAAATAGGCATTACTTGAAATGACTGGGGCAGGCTCTACTAGAATGGCGACATGATCAATGTAAGTTGTACCTCCATCAGATGCCGACACTTTAAAGTTGAGTAATGTATCCTTTTCAACAATTGGCGCATCAAAAAATACGGCTAAATGGCCTTGAGTATCAGTTTCACTGAATGAAACTTGAGGTCCTGATATTTGTTGCCATTGTAAAGTATCAGTGATGATAGAAGCATTGAGGCTTGTGCGTAATGAAACCTTATTGCCATTTAACACTGTATGAGCAAGCCTTGTGGCTATTTTATTATTTATGCTCTCGATGATAAGTGTTTTGGTTAGTGTTTGGGGGACACCATTATTGACGGAAAAATTAACTGTGAAACTGTAACTACCAGATTGGCTTGGGGTGAAAGAAATAACCTTAGTATTGGTTGCTAATATATTGACTTGTTCACCAGCAGTTTGCTGCCAGTTAATATCACTCAAGTGATCGTCAGGATAAAATAATATCAGCTCAATACTTTGGTCTGTTAATAAGTTGGTATCAATAACAATGATTGTATTGATACCAACACTTGTATCAGATGAAGCACCCGAATTCCCATTACATGCGGTTAAACTTAATCCTGCTATTAAAATAAAACAATAAATAGTTAATTTAGCACTATGTTGTTTTAGGTAGGTCATTGTATCTTCCTTATTAATAACAGTTATTCAACGGTATATCAGGGTTACTTCTTTTCCTTTTTCTTTCTAATACTTAGGCCAAGTTCTTGCCCTCTGTATTTTGCATAATAGCTACAACCTAAAAACATTGCTGTAGCAAATAATAGCTCTAATACGGCCCAAACCCTATCATTTGGTAAAACCCACAATGTAGTTAAACTATGCAAAAAGTAAATAAGTACAATGAAGTTAGCCCAAGCGTAGGTAAATGGATTACCTTGTAATAAGCCTTTTAGCGGGAAAAGTAAGGGTAAAGTAAACAGTATGAGTGTTGTTGAAGTACTCAAACCTTCACTTGGCGATAATACTAATAGCCATAAGGGCATAAAAATAAGTAAAGAAAAATAGCCAAAAAGTGCTATTTTCTTTAAATTATTGGTGGATATCCTTTGTTGTTTCATTAGTTAGCTATTACCTATTAATTAGCATAAAGCTAAAACGTTTTCTGGTGGACGACCAATAATAGCTTTATTTCCGTCGGTAACGATAGGGCGCTCAACAAGTTTTGGTGTCGTAACCATTGCATTAATTAATTGCTCATCACTTGCATTAGCTAAGCCTTGCTCTTTGAATTCAGCTTCTTTTGTACGCATCATTTCTTTAGGGCTACAGGCGAGTAACGCTAAAATTTTTGTAATCTCATCTTGCGTAAGAGGCTGCTTAAGGTATTCCACAACGGTAAGTTCTTTTGTAGAGTTTTGTTGAATTAGTTCAAGTGTTTGACGGCTTTTTGAACATCTAGGGTTGTGATAAATAGTTAACATAAATTTTTTCTTTTAGTGAAGTTTAATAATTACAAGTTGATAAGTTTATTTTGCTATAAGCGCTTTAACTTATTTTCTTGCTCTTGAAATTGTAAAATACGTGCTTTTATTCGTTTTTGTAACAACGGTTGCTCTTCTATCAAGCTATAACCGGTTTGTAATTCATCAACGGCTTTTTTATAAGAGCCTAGCAAGGCCAATATTTCTGCTTTAGCTGTATGCATTAAGCCAATTTTATTTTGTTTTCTGTAAACCGTTGTTAGCATATCATAAGCAATAAAGTTTCCGGGGTTTACCAATAGAAAGTCATTTATTACTGCCTCGGCTTGTGCGTATTTGCCTGCGCTTAGTAAGGCGTTGCCATAATTCAAACTAATAACTTGATTATTAGGCATATATAAAGCGATATCAGATAACATTGTGAGCGCTTTATCATATTGTTTTAATGCGATATAAGTATCAGTGAGCACATCAATATAAAACAAGTTATGTTTATCTTGAGCTCTTAACGGTTCAAGTAACTCTCTTGCTTGTTGATATTGTTTATTCTCAAAATATGACATAGCTAGACCATATTCTGCCGCTGCTTTTAGTTTATATTGTTTATGACGTAATTGTTGCTTGAAGTAACCTATATTGTCTTTTGGGCTGTTTTGGTAACGAGATTGAATTCTAGATTTTGCTAATTCAAATTGCAAACTTGGTGCAAGTCTTTTAACAGAGTAGCTGTGAGCACGCTGTCTTGCATCGGCAATACGAGACTCAGGTAAGGGATGAGTAAGCAACATTGCAGGTGGTTTGCTGGCATAACGATATTTTGCCGACATTTTACTAAAAAAATCAGGAGCGCCTTGCGGGTCAAAATTGCTATTGGCTAATAAAGCAATACCAAATCTATCAGCTTCTTTTTCATTGCCTCGAGTATAGTTAATACTAGCTTGCTGTGAAGCGGCCATTGAAGCACTTAGTGCTGCAAAACCAACAGTTGGATTGACTAGTGCTAATAGAAAACCAGAGACTATTCCTGCCATAGATAATGGCTGGCTGTTTATCTGAGATTCTAATCGACGAGCTAAATGGCGTTGAGTTACATGAGATATTTCGTGCGCAATAACTGAAGCAAGTTCACTTTCGTTTTCTGCTGTTGTTAATAAACCACTATGAATACCAACATGACCGCCAAAAAAAGCAAAAGCATTAAGTTCGTTATTGTTGATTAGAAAAAACTCAAAAGCATAATTAACATTTTGTGCATTCTTAACTAATCTATTACCTAAGTGATTGATATATTCAATAAGCACGGGATCTTGAATTAGCGGTTGGCTAGCACGTAATTGGCGCATCATGGCTTTGCCAATTTGTCTTTCTTTATCTAATGACAAAACACTTGCACCTGAGGTGCCAATTTCGGGAAGCTTAAGTTTATTATTTTGGCCATTGGCCTCTAAACTAAAAGAACATGTGCTTGCTATCATTACTATCAATGCACTAGCGTGAAAAAAAGGCTTAAGATTAAACAATATGGCTTCCTGTTATCAAATGAAAAGCATTAATAAAATAGAGGTTAAACAGCGTTTTAAAATAAAAAGCTACTATTAAGGAGACCCTTCAATGGTATTACTTTGTAAAATATTACCATTTCGTTTATCAATCTCTTGGTAGAATTGGGCAATGTTATAACCTTCGACCTCAACTAACTCAAAAGATTCGGATAATATGCCAATTAATTTTTCAACAAGCTGATGAGCATACCTTATCAACATCACATCTGCTTCATCACCATTTTGATACGTAAAAATAGCAAAGGCTACTAAACTATTTATTCTAAAAAGCATACGCATACTTTCTGGTAACCATAATTGAAATGGACTACTACTCTGATGTATGAGAGGGTGATTAACACGCTCACCATCAACAACAGGATAACAAAGTAGCTCATAACCCATATCATTATACTCATGATGTAAAATGAGCTTAGGTTTAGTTTTTACTTCTATATTGCCATCACTATTTTTATAACCGTTTAATGCATTTAAATTCCAAGTATTACGATCTAAAATAGTTTTATAGCTACTCTCAAATCCATGAGACAATATGCCATTCAGTTCACTTAATGATGAAGAAACCAAATGATAAATTGCTGGAATTTCACCCCAATTTAACTTTTTTTTCAGCGCATTAATCTCTTTTAAACTAGGTTTATCAGATGAACTAGTCATTTAGTTTTATTTCCTGCTATTTTAATGACAGCACTTGATATAGTATGTCAGCGATAATTGTCTCAGATTACCTTGTTAAAAAAAAGAAATATAACATGATTTTTGAATATGATGCCAGTGACGAAAAGTGTCCACTGCCGTTAGTGAATTTACGTTTACGATTAAAAAAAATGCAAAAGGGTGACGTTTGTATTTTTACTATTGCAGACAAAGGCTCAATTGAAGATATTCCAAAATTACTGAATAAACTCGGCTATCAGTACGATCAAAGTATAATTGAAAATGGTAGAATTAGGATTACCATATCAAGTAATTAAAATGCATTTTAATAGTAGAATAGGGTAAATATGTTTAAGTTGTTTCACAACTGGTACACGCGAAAATTTTCAGACCCACATGCGGTGACGTTAGTTGTCATTTTGACATGTTGTTTTTTATTTATTGCCTTATTTAGTCAATTGCTTATGCCTGTGTTAGTTGCTTTAGCCATTGCTTTTTTATTAGATTTGCCAGTTAACAAAATGGCGAGTTTAAATTTATCTCGCACTGGGGCAACGGCATTAGTTGTTGGTGCTTTTGTTGGTATTAGTTTGGTTTCAATGTTGGGGTTAATGCCTATAATTTGGAAACAAAGTAGTAATCTGTTGCAAGAAGTACCTAATATGATCTCGCAGGGACAACAGTATTTATTAACATTACCAGAGCAATACCCTGACATTATTCAGGCATCTCAAATAGAAACCTTTATAGCAAGTGTTAAGGAAAAATTTTTAGATTGGGGGGAAGTTGCGTTAAAGGCGTCATTAAACTCTATCTCTGATCTAGTCGCGTTAATGATTTATCTAATTTTAGTACCATTAATGGTTTTTTTCTTCCTTAAAGATAAAAGCGATTTTTTGGCTAGTATTACCGTGTTTTTCCCCAAAGAGCGACGTATGGCAACGCAAGTTGGCAAGGAAATGAACCAGCAAATCATGAATTATATTCGAGGAAAAGTTATTGAAATCCTAATTGTAGGTATTTCAACAACACTTGCCTTTATTTTACTTGATTTACAATATGCCGTTTTATTAGGTGTGTTAGTGGGATTATCTGTATTGGTTCCTTATGTTGGTGCGACAGTAGTCACTTTCCCTGTATTTCTTGTGGCTTTATTTCAATTTGGCTATAGCAGTGAACTTGGTTATGTGATGTTGGCTTATGGTGTGATTCAAGCGCTTGATGGTAATGTTATTGTGCCGTTATTATTTTCTGAAGCTGTAAACCTGCACCCTGTTATTATTATTATCGCCGTGATCTTTTTTGGTGGTTTATGGGGGTTTTGGGGAGTGTTTTTTGCTATACCACTTGCTACTCTTGTAAAAGCGGTGATGAATGCGTGGACTTCGACGACACAATTAGATCAAGACACACCGGCTTAATTTACCTTTTATTAAAAGCGGTAAGTATTTTTAAATTTACTTACCGCATTGCACCTTTACTCTGCTAACTCCTTTAGTACATCAAGCACAGCATGATGATGCTCTTAGGTCTTAAATTTATTAAACACAATACTGAGTTTCCCATCTAAGTTAATTAAAAAGCTAAAACGATGTTAGTTTCTACTCAGTAAAAACCATCCATTCTCTCACCTTTGCTAGCATCTATGCACTATTTACACAGTGCACTCTGTTTTTGCACATATCGACGTTGTTAATTGGTTAAAGCTAATTTTTGTATTATAAACAATCAGTTATTGTTGTTTGTTTAAGCTTTTATTAAATCTAATTACATTGGTTTTTCTTCTGAATCCTTTGAATAGTAATAGCCGACGAATTTTATTCGTGATATAAATTTATATAGTAATTTAAAATGGAGATAGATTATGCACAAAAGACGATTTAAAGTAATTTTAGCTATTCTGGCTTTAAATTTCATATCGGTTACTTCTAGTTTTGCAGCTAAGAAGCCAAATATTCTTGTCATCTGGGGTGATGATATAGGTTACTATAACGCAAGTGCTTATAATCAAGGGATGATGGGGTACAAGACACCAAATCTTGATAGTATTGCTAAAGAAGGTGCATTGTTTACAGACATGTATGCACAACAATCATGTACCGCTGGTCGTGCGTCTTTTATTTTAGGGCAACAACCATTTAGAACTGGTTTACTGACAATTGGAATGCCTGGTTCAGAGCATGGTATCCCAGATTGGGCACCTACAATTGGTGACTTACTAAAAGAACAAGGTTATGCCACAGGCCAATTCGGAAAAAATCATCTAGGCGATCAAGATAAACACTTACCAACTAATCATGGGTTTGACGAATTTTTTGGTAACTTATATCACCTCAATGCAGAGGAAGAGCCTGAAACCTATTACTATCCAAAAGAAAAAAAATTCCATGAAAAATATGGTCCTCGTGGTGTAATACGCTCTACTGCAGGTGGAGAAATTAAAGATACTGGCCCATTAACTAGAAAACGCATGGAAACAGTAGACGATGAGTTTGGACAAGTTGCCAAAGACTTTATGACCAGTTCTGTACAAGCAAAAAAACCTTTTTTTGTATGGATGAACTTAACTCGAATGCATGTTTGGACACGACTCAAGAAAGAATCTCAAAGAGTAACGGGTATTGGTCTTTATCCTGATGGTATGGTTGAACTTGACAATATAGTGGGCGGCTTTCTAGACCATTTAGATGAGTTAGGTGTCACTGATAACACTATTGTGGTCTTTTCTACCGACAATGGTGCTGAAAAAGTTACTTGGCCTGACGGAGGAACGACTCCATTTAAAGGTGAAAAGGGGACTACCTGGGAAGGTGGTATGAGAGTTCCTCAAATGGTTAAATGGCCTGGAACAATTAAACCAGGTGTTATATATAACGACATCATGAGCCAAGAAGATTGGATGCCTACTTTACTAGCAGCAGCTGGCGTAAATGATATTAAAGAGAAGCTTGCATCTAAAGGTGGTTATAAAGCCAATGGTAAAAATTTTAGAGTTCATTTAGATGGTTATAACTTCAAACCTTATTTTGAAGGGAAAACTGAAAAAGGCCCTAGAAGGGAAATAATGTATTTTGCCGCTAGTGGATTGTTAAATGCTATTCGTGTTGATGATTGGAAGGTCTCTTTTGCTATTGAAGAAGGGGGAATCAATGAAGCCATTCGTAAAACTCCATCTTGGCCTGTTATAACAAACCTAAGAGCAGATCCTTTTGAAAGCGCTTATGAACATTCAGGAATGTATATTCGTTGGTATGCAGATAATATGTGGTTGATGGTACCAGCACAGAATTATGTTCAGAAATTTTTAGGCTCTATTGAAGGTTACCCATTTCAACCGGGAAGCTCTTTGAGTGCAGGTAACATTGGATATAATACATTCAAAAACCAAAAAGCATTGAATGACCTTAAAAAACTGCTCAATCAATCAATTCTAAACTAACTATCCACATCTATCGGGGCTTATAGCTCCGATAGACTTTTTAATTTTTAGTCATTACAAATCACTTGTTTTCTTTGCCTGAAATTAAGGAAAAAGAAAGCTTAATAGCAAATAATCATCTACCTTTTTTAAACCAAATAATTTACTGGTTTTATCAAGAATAAAATAGATGTGCCTTAATTATATATTATTAAATAACTAGCCAAAGTACCCATTTAAATCACTATGACCAAAATACTACCCACCTTATATTTTCTAATGCTATGTATTTTTAGTGCGATCTCAATAGCAACACCACTTGAATATGTTGGAGAGGGAATATGCAAATCTTGTCACCTTAAAGAGTTCCAACAATGGCAAAATTCTGATCATGATTTGGCAATGCAAGAAGCCAACGAAAAGTCGGTATTAGGTGATTTTAATCATAGTGTTTTTCTTAAAGACAGTATCAGAACTACCTTCTTTAAAATCCAAGATCGTTTTATGGTAAATACAGAAGGTGAAGATGGTAAGTTACATGATTTTGAAATCAGCTATACCTTTGGAGTATATCCATTACAGCAATATATGATTAAGTTTCCTAAAGGAAAAGTTCAGGTATTAGACATTGCTTGGGATAGTCGTAAAAAGGAAGAGGGAGGTCAACGTTGGTTTAGTCTTCACCCTAATGATTCCGTAAAAGCAGGTGATGTTTTGCACTGGACAGGGCAAAACCTTAATTGGAATTATATGTGCGCAGATTGTCATAGTACAAATTTGAAAAAAAACTACTCTGAAATTGATAAAAGTTATCACACTACATGGGATGCAATTGATGTGTCATGTGAAGCTTGTCACGGCCCGTCTTCTAAACATGTCACATGGGCAAAGGGATTGTCGCAGCAAAATAAGGTATTTAAAAAAGAGCAAAAGCACCATAAAAACGTTAATAACGGCTTAACTATTGATCTATTGGCTGCAACAAAACGTAAATGGATAGTAAATGAAAAAACACAAAAGCCTGAATTAGATTCATCATCTAAAGATGTAATAGCAGCGAAGAGAAGTAAAGGCGAAATTGAACTTTGTGCCAAATGTCATTCAAGACGCGCTCAATTTGATGATGAATTTACACCGGGTGATAATTTCAGAGATCACTATTTACCAGCATTATTGACTGATTCACTTTATTATCCTGATGGAAAGATTAAGGATGAAGTTTATGTTTATGGATCATTTAAACAAAGTCGTATGTATGAGGCAGGTGTGACCTGTTCTGATTGCCATAACCCTCATGATTTAAAACTTAAGCTCCCACAAGAAAAAGTGTGTTTACAATGCCACTTAAGTACAAAGTATGAAAATCCCAAACATCATTTTCATAAAGAAGGCTCCACTGGCTCTAGTTGTGTTTCTTGTCATATGCCAGAAAAAATCTACATGGGAGTTGATGAGCGTAACGATCATAGCTTCCGAATCCCTCGTCCTGATGTAGCAGAACAATTATCTATTCCAGATGCGTGTACAAATTGCCATAAAGATAAAAGTAGCGGATGGTCAGCCAACGCTATTGAAAAATGGCCAAGAAAAAATACTCAGGGTTACCAACAATTCTCTTCTACATTACACAGTATTGAAGAGCAAAGTGATGATATCCTGACGAAAATATATGAAGTGTTATTGACTGAGAGTCCTAATATTGTAAAGGCCACGGTTATTGGTCACTTAGGTGAATATCCATCAAGACAAACGTTAATGACGGCATTACAAATGTTGCGATCTAAAGATGCCGATATTCGCAGGCAGGCTTTGAGAGCCTTAGAAAGATTTCCGATAAAATATACGTTAAAACAAATTTTTCCAATGCTGAAAGATCCCATTAAAATAGTCAGAATGGAAGCGGCTCGAATTTTATCAGCTGTGCCATCTGGAACAATGGAAAGTACACAAAAAAACTTGTTAAATGAAGTAACTGAAGAATATCGTCAAAGCTTACTTTTTACTTCAGAAAGAGCTGAATCTCAAGTGATTTTAGCTCAGTTATACTCACAGCTTGGTCAACTAAATAAAGCAGAGCGTTCATTTGAAAAGGCACTAATAATACAATCACAATATGTTCCAACTTATGTTAATTACGCTACCTTTCTTCAGCATCAGGGCAAGGAGGATGAATCGTATGAGATTTTAGAAAAAGGACTTAAACAGACTCAAAGTGCAGCAATTTATCACTCTTTAGGGCTTTGGTATGTTCGCAATAAGCAAATTGAAGGTGCCTCAGAAAAAATGCTGGACTTTTTAAGAATAGCTGCAAAAAAAGAGCCTGATAATGCACGATATCAATATGTCTATGCGGTTGCTATTGGTGATAAAGAACCAAATAAAGCAATAGAAATATTATTGAGTTCTCTAAATAAGCATAGTGGAAATTTAGAAACTTTATCAGCTTTAAGTAGTTATTATAAAACAATTAAAGATGAAAAAAACGCATTGAAATATTATAAAAAAATAGAAACAATCAGAAATTATACACCTTGAGGCTTTGTGTACATTACTTTTCTGATAAGTACTTAAGCAATTATGTCTTAAATAAAATAGAAAAATTGTAATAACGCTTCGAATTTGGATAAAGAATGTACTTATAAGTAATAAATGTCATTTAAGTTACTTATATCAATCAGACTGAGTTCTTTAAAGTAGGTTGTTTAGGGTAATTATTTTAAATTAATAAACATATAAGGCATGAATATGAATAATGTACCATTTCCTGTAAACCCTCGTTCATTTTTAATTTTCTGTGCTATTGGTTTAATCCCTATTGCTCTAGGTTATGGCGCAAAACCTTCAACAAGCTTAGATATGCTTTTTGGGATAATTGTTGAAACCACGAACCTCACTCATATAATGCGTGCAGTAATGGGCTTATATTTAGCTATGGTTATTTTATGGTTTTGGGGTGCATTTAACCAACAAATGAGAATTCCTGCGCTCATTAGTTGTGCCGTCTTCATGTTGGGTTTGGCCTCAGGTAGAATTTTAAGCTTTGTCGTTGACGGCCTTCCTCACTGGCTACTAGTTGTTTATGCTATATTAGAAATTGTACTCGGAATAGCAGCTGTTATTTTCTATAAAAGTGAAATTACCCAACAATCAAAATTTAATTAATTAACCAATCTAAATAACTAGCCATTTATGTATAGTGATGGAGAGCAGTTATAGGTTTTTGCGGAATATAGGATGCCATATTTAAAAAGTTTAGTTTTCATCACACTAATTTTTAATGTATTGATTAGTTTTCAACTTTTTGCACAAGACCTTGAACCTCGAAGATGGACACCAATACCATTAGGTTTAAGTGTTATTGGCATAGGTGTAGCTCATACATCAGGTGATATTATCTTTGATCCTGTTATGTTGGTTGATAATGCTGAATTAGATCTAGACGTTTTAGGCGTTTCCTATGTCACATCATTTAAGTTTTTTAATAAATTGGCACGATTTGATTTTACTATTCCGCTAGCAACTGGAAAATGGCAAGGGTTGTTAAATGGAGAACAAACTAAATTGACCCGAGAAGGGTTACTCGATCCTAAAGTAAGGTTGTCGATAAACCTTATAGGAACACCTGCTAGTAATGCCAAAGAAATGCAACATTATTTAATTAATAGAAAAAGTAATACTGTGGTTGGTGCTGCAATCGAACTATCACTACCATTAGGTGAGTATTACAGTGATAAATTGATTAACCTAGGAGAGAATAGATTTAGTATTCGCCCTCAAATTGGTATTGTTCATAAGAATGGTAATTGGTCTTATGAATTAACAGGATCAGTTTTTATCCTGTCTCTTATACACATCTCCGAGCCCACGAGACGTAGA
>CAJXUT010000031.1 GCA_913061365.1 uncultured Colwellia sp. | reverse complement strand
CTATCCTCTTCGTCGGCAGCGTCAGATGTGTATAAGAGACAGATTTTACTGAGTTTTATTTATGTTAACACGCTATTTTTTATCGCCACAGACTGTACATTTTTGCTGCTTTTTCATTGTGAAATGTTGCCACTGGTTTGATAAACCATCAAACAAGTTGAGTTTATTGATTTGCGCTTTATTACCCGTTAGAAGCTTTATTGCTTGTAATGCTTGCATGCCTGCAACTATTGCTAGTACTGGTCCTAAAATACCAATGGTTTGGCAATTATTGGCTGGCGCTTTTTCTGAAGCAGGAAAGAGACAATGATAGCAAGCACTCGTGTCATCTCTTGGATCTATAACCATTTGTTGTCCGTCAAAGCCTGTTGCAGCGCCAACAACTAAAGGTATTTTGTGTGAAATGCATGCTTGATTAATTAAATATCGAGTAGCAATATTATCTGAGCAATCTAATACCAAATCTACCTGTGGAAAATAGTAATCACATAGCTCTTGATCAAGCATGTCATCTATCGCTTCAATATAACAATCAGGAAATTGTTGTGTGAGCTTTTCTGCTGCAGTATCTGCTTTGGATTGATCAATATCTTGTTCGCTAAACTGTATTTGTCTGGGTAAATTACTTAACTCTATAGTATCCCCGTCAGCTAAATATAACGTGCCAACGCCAGCTGCAGCTAAGTATAAGCTAGCTGGGTTTCCCAAGCCTCCAACACCTACAATAAGCACTTTAGCGTTACGTAAGGATACTTGCCCTTGCTGACCAATTTTGTCGAGCATAATCTGTCGTGAATACTTTAATTGTTCTTGTGTTGTTAACACGTTTAATCCCTTTTATATTTTTTGAAAGGTGAATCTTAGTATAAAAAAGTTCGCACAGCACCCGCTTTAAACTGCAAATATACGTGCTGATTAATATATAGGGCTAATTTCTGTTGAGAATAAGTACTGATATGAACATAAAAGGCCTGCCCTGAACAGATAACAGTAACTAAAACTGAGTGAGTAGAATCATCAAATTCGCTCGACTCTATTGTGCTAATAGTACCTGATAACTGATTTACAATAGTACTATTTTGAGGCTCTGATAAACAAATACTAATGTCGCTAGCTAGAATAAAACAACGTAAGTGTTGATCTATGGATAACTCTTCAGATGAACGAGGCAGTAATATTTCTTGCTCAGCGAGTGTTAATACCATTAACCCTTTACCGTTATCTGTGTTTGATATCGGTAAAGACAAACTGGTTTGTTGATGGATTAATTGCTCACTAGGTAAGCTAGCCGAAAGAAAGTTCAACTGATGAATAGTATGATGGATATTACCGTAATCTATTACCTTTCCCTCTGATAGTATTAACATGTTATCACACACTTGTTGAAGCTCATCTAGCGAATGACTAACGTACAAAATGGGTAAGTTAAGTTGTTGTTGTACTTTGATAATTAAACGCAATAGCTTAGTTTTACTTGTTTGATCAAGCGCACTTAAGGGTTCATCAAGAAGCAATAATTTAGGTTCGCTTAATAAAGCGCGTGCTAAGGCAACTCGTTGTTTTTGACCGCTAGAAAGCTCACCAACGTTGGCACCAGTTAAATTATCTAATTCAGTTAATGTTAAAATCTCGTTGATATTTAGTTGGCTATTGGTACAACGTTTGGCGGCATATTTTAAATTATCAAGCACGTTTAAATGTGGGAACAATCGACTGTTTTGAAAGGCTAAACTGATATGTCGCTGTTCTGCTTTTTTGAATGTTTTTTGAGTTGTATTGATTAGCGTATCGTTATCAAAAATTATTGAACCTGAAATATTTTTCTCAAGTCCTGCAATCGCTCTAAGAAGCGTAGACTTTCCTGAACCAGAGTGTCCAAAAATACCTGTAATACCGGTTAAGTCTAGTGTTTGATTAATGCTGAAATCAAACACTTTATATGAGAGGTTGAAGTCTAATTTGAGTGTAGGCATAGATTAACTCGCCCTTCCTGACTTTTGACGAGGCAGGTTTAATAAGTAAACGCTCGCCAATAAAATCATTGAACCAATGAGTAAACTGATTGCAAGTACATGGGCTCTAGCGTAATCAAACGCTTCAACATGATCAAATAAGGCTATTGATAATACGCGCGTTTCACCAGGAATATTACCACCTATCATTAAAATCACGCCAAATTCACCAACGGTATGAGCAAAACCCAAGCTCGCTGCAGTGATGAAACTGGCTTTTGTTAAAGGTAATACGATAGTAAAAAATCTATCGATAGGACCCGCACCTAACATAGCTCCGGCTTCAAGCAAGGAATCGCCTAATTGTTCAAAGGCTTTTTGTAATGGCTGTACAACAAAGGGTAATGAATACAAGACAGAGCCAATAACAATGGCTGAAAAACTAAAAGCAAGTTGTTGCCCTGTGGCTTGCTGCCATAGTTGTCCGGGTAAATGTTGTGGTGAAAATGCAATTAATAAATAAAACCCTAATACCGTTGGCGGCAATACTAAGGGTAGGGCAACAATCGCTTCAATAATAACTTTAAATCGACTGGTCATTTTCGCAAGATACCAAGCGAGAGGCGTGCCGATTAACAATAGAATTAAGGTGGTGAGTGCTGCCATTTTCAAGGTAACAATAAGAGCTAAAAAATCAGGGCTTGGCATGCTCTCTCTCTTGTTGCTGAATTGTCTGTTGAGTTAATATATTTTCAGCGTATCCAAAACTCACAATACTTTTTTGTATTTTCTCTGATAATAAAAACTGACTTAATTGTTTCGCTTGAGTAATGTTTTTGCTGCTTTTAATAATAACTAATTGTTGTTGTATAGGTTGATGATAATCACTTGGAATAACGATACCTGATAAATTGTTAATCACTAATTGGCTATTGGCAACTAAGCCACTTTTTACCGCTTGGCTGCGTACTTGAGCAAAAGTTTGGTTGATATTAATACCTGTAATTAAGCGGTCTTGATATTGTTGCCAAATACCTAAATGCTGTAAGGTTTGTTTAGCTGCTTTTCCATAAGGAGCAAGTTTAGGGTTAGCAATAGCAAAGCGTTTTGGTGGCTTTTCTAAATCGCTTAACTGTGCTTTTTTACTCATTGATAATAGCGCTAACTGACCTAAAGCATAGGTTTTACGACTATTAGCTACGATGAATTCTTGCTGCTCTAGTAACTCAGGCCTCACGCTATCAGCGGAAATAAAAAGGTCAAAAGGAGCACCATGCTTTATTTGTAAGTATAAAGCGCCAGTAGCACCGCTAATAATTTGTGTTTCAATTTCTGTTTGTTGATGAAACTCTTCTAATAATACTTTTAGTATAGGAGTAAAATTAGAAGCAACAGCAATACGTAATGGCTTATCATTGTTGTTATTCAAAGCTGAAGCCGTACTCATGCAGTACAGCGATAAAATAAAAAATAGTGAACAATATTTAGATAAGTTCATTATTTAGCTTACCAGTTTTGTGCTTTAGCATCGTCAGTTGCTTTTGCATCAAGCCAAGATTCACCTTGCTCAGTACGTTCTTTTTTCCAAAATGGTGCTTGTACCTTCAAGAAATCCATAATGAATTCGTTTGCAGCAAAGGCATCATGTCGGTGCTTGCTGGTAACACCAACAAAAACAATTTGTTCGCCAATATTTAACTCACCTATGCGGTGTATTACTTTAACTCGTCCAATATTCCAACGTGATTTAGCTATATCGATAATATTGGCTAATGACTTTTCTGTCATACCAGGGTAATGCTCAAGTGTTAAGCCACTAACACTCATACCGTTGTTATTATTTCGCACACGACCAGTAAAGGTGACTACAGCGCCATCAACGGCATTATCTTGCTCAAGTAAAGCCACTTCATCGGCTAAACTAAAATCAGCTGCTTGTATGGATATTTCTTGGTTCATATTTTTGCTCTTTACACGTTTAACCACCAGTAACAGGAGGGAAGAAAGCCACTTCATCACCAGCATTAATTGGGTGTGTGCCATCCACCATATCGTGATTTACAGCACTTAATAATGAGGTGTTGTCAAAAAGAGTGCGCCATTGCTCACTTTTACTGGCTAGTTGTTGTTTTAACTCTGCGACAGTTGAGATATTTTCACTACTTATGGTGAGTTCACTACAGTCTAATTGCTCACGTAATGCGGCAAAAAAAACAACTTTGATCATGATATACCCTTACAGTGTTTGTTGAAGCTATTTATTTTCTCTGAAAATTAGTTAGCTTGCCATTGGCCTGATTTTCCGCCTTCTTTTGTTAATACTTTTATGCCTGAAATTTCCATCGCTGGATCGGCAGCTTTACACATATCAAATAAAGTTAAGCAGGCAACTGAAACTGCGGTCAAAGCTTCCATTTCTACGCCGGTTTGTCCTGTTAAACGACATAAGCTCGTCACTTTTACCGAGGTGTTTTCAGCATCTAAGGTAAAATCAACCTGAACTTTACTCAACATTAAAGGATGGCATAAAGGAATTAAATCACTACATTTTTTGGCTGCTTGAATACCAGCAATACGGGCTACAGCGAAAACATCGCCTTTTTTATGCTTACCTGTTGTAATCAACTCAAAGGTTTCACTATTCATTTTAATGAAGCCCTGTGCTGTTGCTGTGCGTGATGTCATTGCTTTTTCAGTGACATCCACCATATTGGCTTCACCGTGCTTATTAAGGTGACTTAGCTCAGGTGATGATGAGGTTGAATTACTCATTAGCCACGAGTCTCGCACTGTTCAGCTGAAATATTTAAATGAGGCACAAAATTACAAGGTCTGTGACTGGCATCAAGTTGTTCTTTAATAACTTTGTCCCACGCTGTTTTACAAGCATTGGTTGAACCAGGTACACAAAGCACAACAGTTTTATTTGCGATACCACCAAAGGCACGGGACTGAATAGTTGATGTACCTATTTCAGCTAATGACACATGACGAAATACTTCGCCAAAACCTTCAACATCTTTGTCAAATAATGGCATCAACGCTTCTGGTGTATTATCACGTTCAGTAAAACCTGTGCCACCGGTTGAAATAATTGCGTTGATATTGCTGTCAGCAATCCATTTAGATACTTGGGCGCGTAGTTGATACACATCATCAATAACAATAGCTTTATCAGCCAGTTGGTGACCTGCCTCGTTTAAACGCTCAACTAATGCTTGCCCAGAAGTATCATTTGATTCGTTACGTGTATCCGATACAGTTAATACTGCAATATTTAAAGGGATAAATGTTTTTCCGCCGTGTGCCGACATAGTGCTTCCTTTAGTCTTGTAATAAGTTAATGCATAAATAAATGTTTAAGTAAATAAACCTTTAAACGTTAAATTGTTTTACTGCTTGTTGCCATTGCTCAGGCGTATTGGTATTAAATAAAGCTCTTTCATCATCAATTTGAACTGCTTGATGTGGTACTTGCTGGAGCAAAGCTTTTATTGAAGGGCCATTTTTTTTCGTCGTTTTTCCTATTATATCGCTGTTACTTTGCTCTAGGTTTTGAGAGAAAACTTTTGTGAAAAATAGTTCAACGTAAGCGCTATTTGGTAAATATAACGGAATATTATGATCTTTAAAGTAAGTCGCTTTTTGGCTTAATTCACCTTTAATACGCAAGCTTTTTAACACGTCAGCTGTCATAAAAGGGAGATCAACCGGAAGTATTAATAATGATTTAGTTAAAGGATATTTTGATAGAACACTATAGATTCCGCCAACAGGACCACTTTGCTTTACCTTGTCTGGTACATCGTAGTCATCACCACTGACAATAATATTATTGATTCCTGACTTTATGAGTAATTGCTTAGAAAAATTAAGCATATCGGTAGTATTGTGGCGTAATTTAGCTTTATCTTGGCCCATGCGAGATGATAAGCCACCTGCTAGTAGTACACCTAAGCATTTATCGTTCGAAAAAGTATTCATGTTAGCCGCCTAACATAGCCAAGTGTTTAGTGCCGCCAGTGAGCTTATCATGTAAAAAGTGTGCAGCTTTCTTATCGCCCAGTAATGATAAAATTTTGGCTTGTAATGGCTCGATTTTGTCTGATTGCAATTGCTCACGTAGCGATAAGCCATTTTCACCAAATAAACATAAATGTAATTTACCTGATGAGCTAACACGTAGGCGATTGCAACTATCACAAAAATCTGTTGAATAGGGCATGATTAAACCAATACGACCTTGATAGTCGGGATGGTAAAACTCTTGTGCAGGGCCTGCTGATCTATTTTGAATAACAGGTAACCAACCATCAAGAATCAAATTTTGTTTAATACGTGAGCCTTGTACATGCTGTGCATCAAAAAAGCTCTGGTTATCACCTGTTTGCATTAATTCGATAAAGCGTAAAGTAACAGGGGTGTCTTTTAACCAATCTAAATAGCTTTGGATATCTTTTCCACTGTATTCGCGCATTAATACGGTATTGACTTTAACCGTGGGTCTACCATCAGCAAGTGCCATATCGATACCCTTTAAAATAGTATCTAATTTATTATGGCCAGTGATGGCAAGAAACTGCCGAGGATCTAAACTATCAATACTGATATTGATAGCATCAATTCCCGCGTCTAGCCACTGAGGTAAATGCTCTGGTAATTTAAAACCGTTACTCGTAATTGCAACTTTTTTGATGCCTTGCGTTTGTTTACATTGCGCAATAATGTCAGGTAAGTCTTTACGCAGTGCAGGCTCGCCACCGGTAATACGAATTTTCTCTGTGCCTAAACTGGCAAAAGCAGTCGTTAAACGCTTTATTTCTGAGAGCGACATAAAGTCACGTGGAGTATCACATTGATAGCCGTCAGGCAGGCAGTAGTTGCAACTAAAGTTACATACATCAGTGATAGATAGGCGCAGATAATAAAATCGGCGGCCGAAGTTGTCTGTTAACATGTCACCTTTCCAAATGTGGGAGGCTAACGTGTTTCCTTGTTAACCCTGGTAGCAAGTGATTCTGAATACCTGCTACGGCTTATAACTACTTAACCTTCATTTTGAAAACGTTGGTGTTAGCAATTACAGCTCGGTGTAAAAATTAAAAATAGTCGTACGACTATTTTTGAGTATATATCATTTACGAGAAAATAGCGTAAATGATTTTGCGATTGATTATTTTGATTAACATCAATAAATGGTTAATGCGATCTGTTTGGCTAGTTAAATAGCTATTACTTTATTGTGAAAGTAAGCGATACTAGCGCAATTAAAAATAGTTATTAGTTTAAAGTTAAGTGAGTACCCTATGTCTGATTGTTGTTCTGCCCCTGGTTTGCTGCCGTTTGAACAGGCAATGCAAAATATGTTGTCACAAATAACCCCTGTTACTGAAACTGTTAATATAGCTGTAGATAAAGCGATGAATTATATATTAGCAGAAGATATTTCTAGTCCGTTAAATGTTCCTAATCATGATAATTCGGCAATGGATGGTTATGCCTTTGCACTTGAAAGCTTAGCTAAAAGTAAAACTTTAACTTTGGTAGGCCGTTCTATGGCAGGTGCCCCTTATGAAGGGAAATGTGAAGTAGGTGAGTGTATTCGTATTATGACTGGCGCTAAAATGCCATCGTGTTGTGATAGCGTCGAAATGCAGGAAAATGTACAAGCTAATGATGAAGCTATTACTTTTCTACAAGACAAAAAATTTGGATCCCATGTACGTAAAGCGGGAGAAGATATCAAAGTAGGGCAAAAAGTATTACCGACAGGACATAAAATATCTGCGGTAGATATTGGTATTTTAGCTTCGTTAGGTGTGAGTGAAGTATGCGTATATCGTAAATTAACTGTTGCGGTAATTGCGACAGGTGATGAATTAAAGCTACCAGGACAAGCACTAAGCTCAGGTGATATATACGAGAGTAATAGCTTTGTGCTACGCGGTATGCTAGAAAAACTTCATGTTAATGTGATTGATTTTGGTGTTATTGAAGATGATTTTGAAGCGATAAAAGCAGCATTTATCAGTGCAGATGAACAAGCTGATGCGGTTATTTCATCGGGCGGTGTTTCCGTTGGCGACGCTGATTATACTAAAACTGTTTTAGATGATTTAGGTGAAATTGGCTTTTGGAAAATAGCAATAAAACCAGGTAAGCCATTTGCTTTTGGGAAATTGCCTAATAGTGTCTTTTTTGGTTTGCCGGGTAATCCAGTCTCTGCATTGGTAACCTTTCACCAATTAGCTTTAGTTGCATTAACCAAAATGCAAAATTCGCAGCCATTAAAACGAACGAAGTTAAAAGTGAAATGTACCAGTGACTTGAGAAAGTCTCCAGGGCGTTTAGATCTGCAACGGGGAATATTAACGGTTAGTGAGCAGGGTGAGAATATTGTTGCCTCTACTGGTGCACAAGGCTCTGGTATTTTATCTAGTTTGGCACAGGCAAATTGTTTTATTGTATTGCCGTCTGAAAAAGGTTCGGTAAGCGCTGGTGAAATTGTAGAAGTACAACTATTTGATGAGTTTATTTGTTAATCATCTTGTCAACACGATTCAGATTGCAAAAATTTAATCGACTAATTTGATAATAAAAAAAGGCTTTAAGGTATATACCTTAAAGCCTTTTTTACAATTGTTTGAATATTACAATTGTGCGAAACACTTAGCTGCTGCTTCAAGGGTTTGTTCAATAAGATCATCGCTATGTGCGGTAGATAGGAACCCTGTTTCAAATGCTGATGGCGCAAGGTAAACACCATGTTCTAACATTAAGTGGAAGAAACGATTGAATTTTTCACTGTCACAAGCCATTACTTGCTCAAAAGTAGTAATAGGTTGCTGATCATCAGTAAAGAAAAATCCAAACATAGCACCAACATAGTTAATGCTTAAACTAACACCGTGACGCTCAGCTGCTGCTTTTAAGCCCATTGCTAATTTTTCTGTACTCGCACTTAGTTGTGCGTGTTTATCGCCTTTTGATAATTCAGTTAACGAAGCAAGGCCAGCAGCCATTGCTATAGGGTTACCTGAAAGTGTACCGGCTTGATAAACTGGTCCAACTGGCGCTATATAATCCATTATTTCTTGTTTACCACCAAATGCACCTACTGGCATACCACCGCCAATAACTTTACCTAAGGTCGTTAAATCTGGCTTAATATTGTAATGTGCTTGAGCGCCACCTAATGCAACACGAAAACCTGTCATTACTTCATCAAGAATTAATACTGAGCTGTATTGATCACATACTTCGCGTAACCCTTCGAGGAAACCTGCAACAGGAGGAATACAGTTCATGTTACCAGCTACGGGCTCAACGATAATACAGGCAATTTCGTCTGGGTATTTAGCAAATATTTCTTTTACTTGCTCAAGATTATTATAACTAACGGTTAAGGTGTGTTTTGCAAAGTCTGCTGGAATACCAGGAGAGTTAGGTACACCAAAAGTTAATGCACCAGAACCCGCTTTTACTAGTAATGAGTCAGCGTGACCGTGGTAGCAGCCTTCAAATTTTAAAATTTTGTCACGATTAGTATAACCACGAGCTAAACGGATAGCACTCATGGTTGCTTCAGTGCCAGAGTTAACCATACGTAATGAATCCATTGAAGGAACTAGTTCACGTACTTTTTCAGCAGTTGCTATTTCTAATTCAGTTGGCGCACCAAAACTTAAGCCATTTTGAGCTGTGCTGATAACGGCCTCTAGAATAGCAGGGTGGTTATGGCCTAAAATCATCGGTCCCCATGAACCAACATAATCAATATAAGCATTATCATCGGCATCATAAATATAAGCACCTTCTGCACGCTTAATAAAAGGTGGTACACCACCGACGCTAGCAAAAGCACGTACAGGAGAGTTAACGCCGCCAGGAATTACTTTTGATGCTTGAGAAAATAACGCTTCTGATTTGCTCGTTACTAAATTTGTTGCTTGGTCCATAAATTTACTCTTTATTTTTCATAGATTAATTACTTGTGTTGAACATACTTATTTCTTATTTGGTAAAGTAAGAAGCTCAACAGCTTTTCTTGTTTATAAAACAGGTGATTAGCGTTTTCTAGTGTGCCAATTCACCTCTTTTTCATATTGGGTTAATTGTTCTTCTACGCCTAACGTTAAAGCAAATAATGCCATGCGAACTAAAACACCATTTTGTGCTTGTCTAAATATGGCTAAGCTATCTAAATCATTTAAATCAATGTCTAGCTCATTTGCTTCTGGACGAGAGTCTCTTGGTAAAGGGTGCATAATAACAGTGTTTTCACGGCAATATTTTTGATATATGCTTTTATTTAAACTGAAATGACCACGGTATAAATCTGCTTCATCTTTGCTGGCAAAACGCTCTTGTTGAATGCGAGTTTGATAAATAACATCACAAGATAAATTTCCTGCCATGGTGTCGGTGATAATAACTTGATGCCCTGCATTCTCAAGTGTTGATACCACGCTTTCAGGCATTTGTAATGCGGTTGGTGAAACCATTGTTACTTTGACATTATTGTAGAGGCTGAGTAGCTTTGATAAAGAATGCACGGTACGGCCATGTTTTAAATCTCCCATCAAAACAATGTCAAGATTATCTAGCCCTTTATGAAAGTGCATCATCTCAGATTGTATTGTGAATAAATCGAGAAGCGCTTGTGTTGGATGCTCATTTGCTCCATCGCCACCGTTAATTACTGGCACAGTACTGCCTTGAGAAAATTGCTCTACAGAGTGCATTTGCGGGTGGCGCATGGCAATTACATCAGAATAACCGCTGATGACTTGAGCAGTATCAAATAATGACTCACCTTTACTAAGTGATGAATTTTCTTGTCCAACTGTTTCTCTTACATAACCGCCTAACAAATTGAAAGCCGTACCAAAACTTACACGAGTACGAGTGCTAGGTTCGAAAAATAAATTACTTAAAATTGCACCTTCAAGAACTGTACAGCGCTTTTGACGAGCCGCATATGGAGCCATGCGTGCGGAAACATCTAATATTCTGGCGATAGCTTCGCGATCCAGTTGCGAAACAGATAAAATATGACTGCCTTGAAAATTCATCATAGTAAAACATTCGAGAAAAAAATTTGACGAAATATAGCACACAAACGGCCATTTAACGACCCTTTGTGTGCAGGTTTACATTTTGTTGCCTATTTTTTTCGAAGACAGATGATTGCCATAAATATTAATGAAAACCAAGCAATACTGCCGCCACCTGAACTAGTGTTTTGTGTTGGTGGTGTAACTACAGGGGTAGGAGTGAAAACAACATTACGAAGGTGAGCATTATCGTCTCCAGCAGAAGTAGAACCATCTTTTTCATATACCCAGGTAATAATATGCTCACCGGAACCAAAACTAATAGATTCACTTCGATAATCAATTTCACCAGAAATAAAGCTAATTAATTCGCCATCAACATATAAATAGAGTGCATCGTAAGGGGATGCTGGATCATCAGTATTCTCTTCAGAAGATACTGACCATTCAAAGGATAACTCTCCTTCTCCTGAGACAGTAACCATGGCTATACTTTGCTGTTCGTCGCGAATATCTCCACTGACTATGGCTGCTTCAGTATTATCTAATTGCCAAGCAGATTGCTCATCACTGCCACCACTATACCAAGTTAGAGCATTGTCAGAGCTTGATAATTGTGTTTTTAGTTCACTGGCAAGAGCAATAGTACGAGCGACAATATGGGTAGAACTCGTTGGGATTGCAGTATTATCTGAGGTAATATTTATACTTGCGCTATGTTTGCCAATTTGTGCTGCATCATAACGAACTTCTAAAGTACACGTCGCGCCAGCAGCTAAACTACTACAATTATTAGTAACGATAGTAAAATTAGGGTCGCCAATAATTGTAAACGTAAGGTTGGCATCTAATGCGCTATTATTAACCACGTCAACACTTGCTGTTTGTGGTTTATTCATTGCTTGAATAGTAAAATCAAGGGTTTGATCAATTGCAATACCTTGGCTGATTTCGTTTATCCAGTCTTCAAAAACAGCAGTGCGTGTATATACGCCTGGGAACCCTTCTGCAGCACAACCTATTCCCCAGCTTACAATACCAATTTGCTGCCAGCCTTCGTTAGTATTAACCATTAATGGACCGCCGCTGTCTCCTTGACATGAACCTTTACCACCGCCTGCTACAAATGCACAAATCATTGCATCAGTGATTCCCGTTTGATCTGCAGTAAATCTGCCACCAAAGGTATCAGAGAAAGATTGTGCCAGAATATCTTTACATTCTTGATTGGTGCTGAGTTGTAAATCTACTTGGTGTAACACATCAGGGAAGTCTGAAGTTGGGCCACCACCAGCATCATAGCCTAGTCTGCCACCCCAGCCAGCAACGGTTACAGAATTGCTTTGTTGTGCTAATTGTTCTGTTGCAGCTAAATCAACTAAAGAAATTGCAGGGTTACTCACACTATCAACTAATTCTATCAAAGCAATATCATTGTTTAGTTCAGCATCAAGCTGATAATCAGGGTGCATGTATATACGCTTGATTGCTTTAGCATTTTCAGCGCCATTACTTAAATCATATTCACCAACGTTAACCTTTAATAGCTCTGCAGAAACACCTTCTACACAATGAGAAGCAGTTAGTACCCATTTATCGCCGAGAAAAGAAGCGCCACAGGTAGATGACTGCACTGTAGAAGTACCCGCAGCTATGCTTAAACTGGCACTTTCACCTATATTCCCTTGTAATGTAATACCATCGGCTTGGGTGATAGCAATGGCAGGAATTGTTCCTGAAAAATCATTCCCTAATGTACCATTTAGTACGCCCTCTACATTATTATAAATAATTGCACCAATGCCGCCGCCTGCTTGGCAGTTTTCTACTTTTACGGAAAAATCGATGTCACCACGTTCAATCAAGCAGATATTATTGGTTGCATCAGCACATTGAGTATTACCTATTCCACAGTCAACAATGTTACCTGTAGCACTACCTATCACTCCTCCGGAAAATGCTTGGCTTTCATAGCTTATGTTATTAACAGTTAACGTAGTTGCAATGTTACTTGAGGTATAAACCAATGCTGACATCCAAGGCCATTGTTCTTCAGCGGCAACTTCACCGCCAATAATTTTAGGCTTTATTGGAACTAATGATGTACTTTTTGCCAAGCTAAGATCGCTGCTAAAAACGGCGGATAGAGAAACCGATAAAAGGACGAATTTTAAATAATGTTGCATTGTTAAACCTCTAGCTACAGTTTATTCGCTACTGAAAAAGTAACGTAAAACTGCAGAGTTGTTAATGGATTGTTATATTCACGAGTTCAAAATACGTGATTTTTAAGCCAAGAGCAATAATTATTCAGTAATCTCTTGTAGGTTTTATTCAGTATTATGAAAGATTTAGCAGTAAATTGGCTTAAAGCGGCTTAACATAAGCAAGAATAATAATAGCGAATAGCGCTAATACAGGTATCTCATTAAAAATGCGATAAAACTTTCCTGAGCGCGTATTGTTATCTGATTCAAATACCTTTAAAAGCTTAAAGCAATAGCCATGATAGCAAAGTAAAACAATGACCAGTGTTAACTTTATATGTAACCACTTGGCAGCAACAAACCATGCTGAACCATATGCATATATAAGTAATGAGCCAAATAAAACGGTCAAAATGGCGAAGGGAGTAATGAAATATAGTAAGCGTTTTTCCATGCCTTTCAATTGCTCAGCAATTTCAGTTGAAGCAGTTTCAGCATGGTTAACAAATAGGCGAGGTAAATAAAAGATACCAGCAAACCAAGCGACCATAAAAATAACATGAAATGCTTTGAACCATAATAGGTGATTAATTAAAAACTCATTCATTACTTTAAACTTCCTTTAATTGACTTATATAGAGCAGTACGAAATAGTTTTTATTGCTCAATATGCGTTGGTTTTCCAATGATTAATTTACCGGTAACAAGGTATTGTCTAATTTGTTCAAAAGTTACTATACCGACAATATCGTCGATATTATCTTGATATATATAGACCGCACCGCACCTCTCCGCAATTAATAGTTGATATGCTTCAGCTAGTGTTGCTTGATGAGATATAGGAATGAGTTTATGCAAACACATATTGTCAGTAGTTTGGTAAGAATGCTCATCTTCAAACGGTATTGTAACTTCTGAATTATCGAGGGAACTATTTGCTAATGGAGTTTGTGTATCAAACTTAGCCCAATGATAGCTGGTAACTTTTATTACTTTTTTATTCTTGGTAATCTTTTTGACAGTTTTAAGTATTACAGGAGTATCAATGTTGCTACTAGCTAAAACGCCAGCAAGAGATTGCTTTGATGCTTGTTCAATTAATTCAAATTTTTCAATCATCAAACCTAAAACACCAATTTTTTGTAATGTTTTTTCAACAGGAGGTTTACTGTAAATAAGGTTTTGAACATCTAATTGCATAGTGAATATTGAACGGTTTTTAAATATCTGGCCAGAGACAATGCTTGAAATAGTAATGACTGTCATTGCTGGTACAACTATTTCTAACTGTCCTGATAGTTCAACAACAGCTAATAATGCCGCTAGGGGAGCATTCAAGCTAGCAGCCATAAAGCCCGCCATACCCATTAAAATAAAGTCGCTACCTAAATGATCACCAGGATAAATTTGCATAGCTAATGCGCCACTTAATGCCCCAGCAATTGCTCCAATACCAACAATTGGACCGATAATTCCGCCTGGAATACCTAGCCCTAGCGCAAAAGTAGTCATTAAAAACTTGGCAAGTAGTAAGCCTATCAATAACTCTATTTGCCAATTGCTTGCTAAAGATACATCTACAGCGCCGGCACCAGCGCCCATTGCACCCGGAATTAAATAACCTAAGCTACCTGTAATTAATGCAGCTATCATAAGTCTTGGTACAATATGAATTTTTACACTGTGTTGAATAATACTCACTAAGGTTTTATTAAATGCAGCTGCAAGTAGTCCTAAAAAAACAGCCAAAATAACTAATGGAATATAGTGCTGTTGAATTAATTCAATTTTGTTTAGATATTCAAAGTTATGTGACGTATCAAAAGCAAAGTTAGTCACAAATGAACCCACTAATGACGCTAGCATGATGGGAATAAAAATGTGAACTTTATATTCTCGCATAATAACTTCCATCACAAAAATAACCGCAGCAATAGGCGTGTTAAATGTAGCGGATATACCGGCAGCAATGCCACAGGCACAAAGTGTTCGAGTACTATTATGTGGAAGCTTTAATAGGTTACCTAAATAGCTACTACATGCAGCACCTAAATGCACCGCAGGTCCTTCTCTACCAACTGAAAAACCGGAAGCCAATGCAATAGCACTACCAAAAAATTGATTAAAAGTATTTTTGAATGGAATGACACCATGGGCAACTTTTAAACGATGCAATACGAAAGGGATTCCTGTTCTTAAGTATTGATACCCCGTTAACCAAGCAAAGAATAAGATAATCAAAGAGCCGATGATTGGTAAATCAAAACGACTTATGTCATCTAAGGTGGTATAGTTGTCTCGTTTAACTAAATAGAGTTGCTGAATTGCTTCAATAGTTAAGGTAAACAAAACGACTAACAATGCCGATGCAAAACCACCTATAATGGCAAGTAGACAAATTTGCCATGAAGTTTTTGGTAATGCTAAATGTTTTCTTACTGCGTTAAGAACTTTCATTATTATTGGTAACTAGTGTCGCTTTACATTATTTTTATTGGATTATTATACGTTAGACATGAATTGGTTAGCAAAAATAAATCTTACAGTGGTTATTGCACGTTTGGGATTATTCAAATCAGCATTGTTTTTAATTGGCTTAATAGTGATTTGTTTGTTTACAGGTTACCGGTTTGGTAACTTCTATCATAACTTTCAAGAAACGACATTAGCTCAACAAAAAGAACGTCTTGAGTATTTATATAAAGAACAAGCGTTGCAAATTGAACGAATTAATATGCTAGAAGTTGAGTTGGCTGTAGAGCAACTCGCTAATAAAAATGCACAAATGGCATTAAAACAAATAGCAGATGAATCTTTTGAAGTTAAAAAACAACTCGGCTTTTATGAAAAAGTAATGGCACCTGAAAAGGGAGCTAATGGCTTAGTCATTGACAATGTCACATTCTCGGCGAGTAAAAGCCCTGAGTATTATAATTTTCAAGTGACTTTAGTGCAGCAGAAACTCAAGAAACGCTATGCTAAAGGCTATGTTGATTTAATTGTAAAAGGAAGTTTTGAAGGTAAGCCAAGCCAATTGAAGTTATCTGATATTTCTGATTTAACCAAAAAAAATCTGTCTTTTAGCTTTAAATATTTTCAAGTCATTTCTGGTGGCTTTACATTACCTAATGGCTTTGTTGCTGAAGAAGTGCAAGTATCAGCGATTCTGACAAAAAGTAAATGGCAAAAATATCAAAAACTTAATAAAACACTTTCTTGGAATTTGGAATAATACTTGATTAAATTAGTCAGGTTTAAGATAATTGCAAAGATAAATGTTGTTTCCCCTTTTTTTTAAGTAGAAAGTAGAGTTCTATGTCTGATCCAATCGAAAGCCCAGAGTTACCTATTAAATTCACTGACTCAGCAGCTAAAAAAGTGTTGTCATTAATCACAGAAGAAGAAAATCCAGCATTAAAACTTAGAGTTTATGTTACCGGTGGTGGTTGTTCTGGTTTTCAGTATGGCTTTACTTTTGATGAAAAAGTCAATGACGGTGATATGACCATCGATAAGCAAGGGGTAACAATGGTTATTGATCCTATGAGCTTACAATACTTAGTTGATGGTGAAGTTGATTATCTTGAAAGTTTAGAAGGTAGTCGCTTTGTTGTAAATAATCCTAATGCTTCTACAACATGTGGTTGTGGATCATCTTTTTCTATCTAACTTTCTATTCTATTTAAGCAAGTCGTAGTATTTCTATAATAAAAAATATTTACCGACTTGCTTGATTAACTTATCTATATACCATTATTAACTTACCCTTCCATCAATAACATAGTAATTATGGTATTCATATCAAGATCAAATTCTTCAGCTCGCACACTTTTAACGATAAAATCATTAGTCTCTGTTAGATCTATGTCTTGCGTATCTACATATTGATTTAAGTTAACGCTATAAAAAGAACGCACTTTAGGTTGTATAGGTGCATCATTATTTCGTTGTTCAACAATCGCTAACTTCTTAGACTCTAATTGTACAAGTGAACCGATCGGGAAAACACCAATACACTTAATAAACTGATCTACTAATATAGTATCAAGATGATTACTTTTGGCTAATTCACGTAAAATTGAAAAGGCTTTGCTATGTGTAAAACCTTCTTTGTAAACTCGGTTTGCTGTTAAGGCGTCAAATATATCGCAAATTGCAATCATACGTCCGTATTGGTTAATATCTTCTCCCTTTACTTGAAAAGGATAACCTTCGCCATTTAGCTTTTCGTGATGTAAAGCTGCAACTTCTAGACTTAATTCGTTAATGCCGGGAGTTTTTTTAATGATGTCTATAGAATGATTAGCGTGAGTTTTCATGATAGTAAACTCTTCGTCTGTTAATTTACCCGGCTTATTTAATACACTATCAGGTATTTTTATTTTACCTATATCATGCAAAAAAGCACCAACGCTAAGATGTTGAACTACCTCTCTACTTATTTTTAAGTGATGAGCAAATATAGTTATATAAATAGCAACGGCAACAGAATGTTCTAATAAATACTCGTCTTTTTCACGAATATTTATCATACAAGCTAAGGAATCAGGATTATTAAATATTGCATCTACAGACTTATTTGTTATCTTCATAACAGGATCTAGGTCTACTGTCATACCACTTAATGCTTGAGCGAAAAGTTCTTTTTGAATGTCTTTTGACTCATTAAAGATGGCTTTAGCTTCTTCTATTTCAGCTTTTATTGTTGCTTGAGCTTTTGGGCTATCTTCAGTTTTTTTTGGGGAATTGAAAATAGTTTTACTATCGTCAATAAATACAGAGGTAACTTGCTTACTCTTTAGATGATTAATAACCTTATCACTTTTAATGTGACCTGGAGCACTTAATGAAAAATTACCCTTTTGCTTAGCAATCTTCGTCACATAATGACCGACATTTAATTCGGTAAGTTGTTTTTCTACAATCATTTAATGTCTGGCCAATTAACTTCAATGTTATAAGACTATAATTATTCATACTAACGATTTTTTGCTGTTTACACAATTTATGTCGTTGCTAGCACTTAATTTTATTTTCGATAATTGTTTTTACAGTGGTCTTTAAATTGCATGAATATAGAAGACTAAAGAAATAGAATCAGCATATAATGATTTAGTTTTGTGATTTATTGCCGATAACTAGTAAGTGCTATGATTTTTTTTAATTTTTAATTTTGACTATTGGGATTACCATGCGTATTTTATTTTTCATCCTCTTTATGTTGTTTTTACCTCTAGTAAAAGGACAAAATTTAACAGCGGTGCAAATTTATACAGATGATCAATTGTTGAATTTAATTAAAGAAAATAAACATTTAGGACAAGTTGTTTTAGATGAATGTCAATTGGTACAAGACATTGAAGCGCGTGCTCTTAAAGCTAAGATGCCTTCTTATCAGTTCTTATGGGGTGATATGTTAGCTTACGGTGTGTGTGTTAAAAAAGATATTCCTTTAGGTTTATACTATATGCGTTTGGCTGCAGATCAAGGCTTAGTAGAAGGAATAGAGCAACTTGGGCGCTACTATCATATCGGTAAGTTTATGCAGGTAGATATCAATCAAGCTATCTCCTTTCTAAAAGCTGCCGCAGCTATGAATAATCTTGCCGCTCAAATGCGATTGGCTTTAATATATCAGCAAGGATATGGCAGCCCTCTAGATTACCCATCTCTATACTCTCAATTACACCATGCCATAACAGATGATAAAAAAGAACATCAAAAAATTACTCGTTTGTTAACGCAACTGGCAAGTAAAATGCCTGATAAAGTTGTTAATGCATCTAAACAAAAAATCTATACTAATTAGTAGCTGATAATTATTGCTGACTTAACAGCAATGAAATAAGAGTTTGTGCTATACTGCCGCGTAATTAAACTATTGAAAACATCTAATTATTGTGACTTTTAAAGATCCTCATGCGAAACGTGAAGCAAAAAAATATGAGAAGCCAGTAGCTTCTCGTGAACTCTTACTTTCTATCATTGAAAAAAGTTCCCCACCGCCAACATTTAAAACATTAGCTAAGACACTAAAATATCAAGAAGATCATTTGCTTGTAGGTCTGAAACGTCGTCTACGTGCCATGGAAAATAGCGGCCAACTTATATTTAATAAGTTTAAACAATATGCGATACCTGAAAAAAATAGTTTAATAACTGGAACTGTTATTGGCCATAGAGATGGTTTTGGCTTTTTTTCACCTGAAGATCCCACACAAAAAGATAAACGTGGTAAAGATTTTTATATTTCTTCTCATGAAATGCAAAGGGCATTTCATGGCGATATTGTGCAGGCTATTTTAGTCGATCGTGCTGATCGAAAAGGTCGTCAAGAAGTTAGAATTTTAAATATAGTTGAACCGAGAAAAGCGCCTATTGTAGGACGTTTTTATGTGGATCATCACGTATGTTCAGTTGTACCTGAAGACACAAAAATAAAGCAAGAAATACTGATCGATCCTAAAGCTAAACTTGGAGCGCGTCACGGGCAAATGGTAGTGGTTGAATTAGTACAAAGACCAACTAAACGCTCATTGGCTATTGGTAAAGTGCTTGAAGTGTTAGGCGATCACATGGCACCAGGTATGGAGATTGAAATAGCCTTACGAGCACATGACTTACCTCATCAGTTCTCACATGAAGTTCAAGCTGAAACAGCTTGTATTAATGATGAAGTTGAAGAATCAGCGAAACTTCCTCGTAAAGATCTTCGAGCTTTACCCTTAGTGACTATTGATGGTGAAGACGCACGTGATTTTGATGATGCAGTATATTGTGAGCCTAAAAAGTCTGGAGGTTGGCGTTTATGGGTCGCTATTGCAGATGTTAGCTACTATGTTCGTCACGGTAGTGCATTAAATAATGAAGCTATTTCACGTGGTAATTCTGTTTATTTTCCAAGCCAAGTTATTCCCATGTTACCAGAAAAGCTCTCTAATGGTTTATGCTCTTTAAACCCTGATGTTGATCGCCTTTGTATGGTTTGTGAAATGACAGTAAGTGCAGCTGGCAAATTATCAGGAAGTAAATTTTATCCTGCCGTTATGCGTTCACATGCACGTTTTACTTACAGCAAAGTTGCTAAAATCCTTGATGGTGATGAAGATTTAAGAAATGAATACCAAAATCTTGTACCAGATTTAGAACACCTAAAAGACATGTATTTATCATTAAGTGATGCTCGTAGTAAACGTGGTGCAATTGCTTTTGAAACAGAAGAGTCGTTGTTTCTTTTTAATGATGATAAAAAAATAGAAAGTGTAGTGCCGCTTATTCGTAATGATGCGCATAAAATCATTGAAGAGTGTATGATTTTAGCGAACGTTGCCACAGCAAAATTTATTGAAAAAAATAAAAAGCCGGGATTATTTCGCGTACATGATAAACCCAGTGAAGATAAATATAATAACTTTGTTAGTTACTTATCTGAGCTTGGTATTTTATTACCTCAAAGAGAAGAACCTGAACCAAAAGACTATTGTGACATTTTAGCAAAGGTTGCTGATCGCCCAGATCAAGAACTGATTCAAACCATGTTATTACGCTCAATGCGCCAAGCGGTATATCAAAGTGATAACCTTGGTCATTTTGGGTTGGCGTTACAGTCATATAGCCACTTTACTTCACCTATTCGTCGATATCCTGATCTTGTTGTGCACAGAGTAATCAAAAGCATTCTGCAACAGCAGCTTAACGAGGGTGAGCCTGTAACGGCCAATGCGGGATTATATGATTACACATTAGAAAAAGTAATTGAATTAGGCGAACACTGCTCGATGACAGAGCGAAGAGCAGACGAAGCGACTCGTGATGTGAGCGATTGGTTAAAATGTGAGTTTATGCAAGATCACGTCGGCGATAGTTTCACTGGTGTTATAAGTACGGTGACTAACTTTGGCTTATTTGTTCGCCTGCAAGATCTACATATTGAAGGTTTGGCACATATTACAGCCCTTGGTAGAGATTATTATCATTATGATGATGTACGCATGTGCCTAACGGGTGAAAATAGTGGTATTAAATATCGTGTAGGTGATGTCGTTACAGTGCAAGTTGCAGCGGTTAATTTAGATGAGAAGAAAATTGATTTGCTCATGGAATCTAAAGGCGCTAATAAAATACAGAACTCAACTCATAAGGCGAGTCAAAAACCCAGCGCTAAAGTAAAGAAACCTACCACGTCTAAAGCGAAGTCACCTAAAAAAGAGAAAAGCAAAGCTAAAAAGCGCAGTGCTCGCAAGAAACGCCCCGGTAAGAACGCACGTAAAAATGCAAAGCTATAAGTA
>CAJXUT010000030.1 GCA_913061365.1 uncultured Colwellia sp. | reverse complement strand
GTCTATTTCTATTTAGCTAACAAAGCATTAATTAGAAAACGACCAATTAATGCTTTTGTGTTAGTTAACAGCTGTTGAATTTTTTAGGTGATTTTTTTAGCGAATAAATAACTTATAAATCAATATCAACGGCATAAGAAACGTAAAATTTCAGATCATCTTCGCCAGCAGAAACATTGTCGTCAAAACTTACTTTAGATACACCGAAAGTAAAACCTTCTTTGCTAATTGAAACACCAAAATCTGTAGATTCTGTAGAAAAATCACCGCTGTAATCACCAACATGTAATGCGATTTCAGCACCACCGCTTAAGGCATAAGCATAATCAATACTGGCATAAAGAGAATCGCCAAACTCACCATCGTCGCCACCTGCTTCAGAGTCAACTAATACTGCTAGGCCAAATGTAAACCCACCAGTTGATAGGTTAGTATAAATTTCAGAAAAGTCATTTTCATCGGCAATACTGTCAGGATAGGCATAATAAATGTAACCTGCGTCATAAGATATATCTTCGTTAATATTGCCTGTATAACCTAAATATAAGTCTAGTTCTGTCTTCATATCTCCCCAAGAAGCATTAGATGCCCAAGCGCCGGCATAAAAGCCTGAATCGTGAGCATAGTCAACACCACCAGAAATAGCAGCATCACCATCTGTTTGCTCTAGGCCGCGCCATAGGTAGTTACTTGTTGCTGCAACATTAGCAGAAAGTCCTTCTACAGCAGATGCTTGAGTAGATACAAATGTTGATGTTAGCAATGTTGAGGTTAATGCGATGCTTAATAGTGATTTTTTCATGTTAATCTCTCTAAATTATTTATAAAGTTATGAATCTATCTTATATTTTGCAAAGATAATGCCTGAATCATGTGAATGCTGTTTTTATAATTAACTCCTTTATAAACAATTGGTTATTTATTTTAGTAAGTTACTTAATATTTTTATGTTTTATTTGAATGTACTGTTATGGTGCATATGAACTTATCTTGGGCAAATTAAGTGCACCACTTCTATTCATAGCTAAATTATTTTTTGAGACTATTTATTGAAAAATGAGCTTGATTATAAATTACTCATATTTATGAAAAAGTGCCCCTCCCAATAGCGCTGTTATATATACGGTTGTGAAACTCGCATTTAGTATTAGCTTGGGTATAATGGCGGTATATTTTTTTAGAGCTTTCTTTTTATGTCTTCTTTTTTAATTGCACCTTCTATCTTATCTGCTGATTTTGCTCGTTTGGGTGATGATGTCGCCAAAGTTTTAGCTGCTGGCGCAGATGTTGTACATTTTGATGTTATGGATAATCACTTTGTTCCTAACTTAACTTTCGGGCCAATGATTTGTCAGTCATTACGTGATTACGGAATTACGGCACCAATAGACGTACATTTAATGGTGAAGCCAGTAGACAGCTTAATTCCTCAGTTTGCTAAAGCAGGGGCGGATATTATTACTTTTCATCCAGAAGGTAGTGATCACATTGATCGTACTTTGCAGTTAATAAAAGATCATGGTTGTAAAGCAGGCTTAGTATTGAACCCTGCAACTCCTTTGCATTGTTTAGATTTTGTTATGGATAAACTTGATGTTATTTTATTAATGTCGGTCAACCCAGGTTTTGGTGGTCAATCATTTATTCCTACCACGCTAGAAAAACTGCGCTTGGTAAAAGAAAAAATAGCGCAAAGTGGCCGTGATATTCGCTTACAAGTTGACGGTGGTGTTAAAGCAAGCAATATTGCTGAAATTGCTGAAGCTGGTGCAGATATGTTTGTTGCAGGCAGTGCTATTTTTTCACAAACAGATTATAAAGTCGCTATTGATGAAATGCGCGCAGAATTATCAAAAGTATCAAATTAAAAAACATTCAAGGTAAGAAACAAATAATGAGTAAACCTATTGTATTAAGTGGCTGTCAGCCATCAGGTGAATTAACTATTGGCAATTATTTAGGCGCATTAAAACAATGGGTCAATATGCAATCAGATCACGAGTGTTACTACATGTTGGTAGATCAACATGCAATTACTGTACGCCCTAAACCTGAAGACTTACGTAAAGCAACGTTAGATGGATTAGCACTTTACCTTGCTTGTGGTGTAGATCCAGAGCAAAGTACCATTTTTATTCAATCTCATGTGCCTGAACATGCACAATTGAGCTGGGTATTAAATTGCTACACCCAAATGGGTGAGTTAAACCGTATGACGCAATATAAAGACAAGTCGCAAAAGTCTGAAGCTAATATGAACTCAGGGTTATTCACCTACCCTGTATTGATGGCGGCTGACATTTTATTGTATCGCGCTGATAGTGTACCTGTTGGAGATGATCAAAAGCAGCACTTAGAATTGGCACGTGATATTGCTACTCGTTTTAATAATCTTTACGGTGATATTTTTACGGTACCTGATCCATTTATTCCTCAACATGGCGCGCGAGTAATGAGTTTACTTGAGCCAACGAAGAAAATGTCTAAGTCAGATACTAATCCTGGAAACTTTATAGGCTTATTAGAAGATCCGAAAAAAATCACTAAAAAGATTAAACGTGCAGTGACTGATTCAGATGAACAAGCTCGCATTTATTATAACTTGGAAGAAAAGCCGGGTGTTTCAAATCTACTATCTTTACTTTCATGTGCAACGGGCAAATCAATTGAAAGTTTAGTGCCTGAATATGAAGATAAAATGTATGGTCATTTAAAAGGCGATGTTGCTGATGCCGTAGTGACTATGCTAGAACCTATTCAAACAAGATATCATCAGTATCGTGAAGACCATGCTTTTCTTGAGCAAGTGATGAAGAGTGGTGCTGAAAAGGCTTCTCTTAGAGCTAGTAAAATATTAACCTCAGTTTATGATGCTGTAGGTTTTATTCCTCGTCCATAAATATAGCTCTTTTCATTTTCCCCTTCGACTAAAGCAATCGAAGGGGAAAAATAGTCATACTACTTTTCTTGTGCTTTTTTACTTGTTTGCTCAAAAAGTTTATTACTGTCTGCAATAAACTTATCCGCATTATTACTGCTCATTAATAAAAAACTAGGCGACATAATGGTTGCGTTATAGTTAGCTCTAGGATCGAATTCAGGTTTTTTACTGTACTGAATCAAATAGGTTCCCCCAAATAGCAGCAAGGTAAGACAAGCTGAAATCACAATGCGCCTTTTGCTGCTCATATGAAACCCAATGTAGCTATTTAGCCAAAATAGGGTAAAAGCAAGTATGACAAAGAGAAAAGTAACAAACATTGGTAGCATGTTATTACTTGAACTATTGAAAATCACAATAGATTGGAAAATATCGCTAAACCACATCAAATTGAATAATGCAAAGCTAACGGCTAACTGTGACATAAAACGGGCATCATGCTTGGTTAAATGAGATACCAAAGCAACACCAGCGGGCCAGAGAGCAAAACCTAATGTCATACTAATAGCAGGAACAAGTAATTGGCTAAAGTTTACTTCTATTGGTCTATCAAAGTAAATTATGCCGCCTGCGATAATGGTAAAAAATGCGATGCTAATAAATAAAGCTAATGGATGTCGCATAAAGTTAATAAAGCTTTCAAATGCGCTAAAAGCAACTGTTGGTTCTACAGCGTGATCACTGAACAGTAATCGTAATTGGCTCTTCCCTAAGCTAATAACATCACCATCACGAACAATATGTTGGTTTGCTTCATGTTTTTTTTCTTTAGGGTTTTCTACAAAAGTACCGTTAATTGTTTGGTTATCAGTGATCTGCCATTGGTTATCGATAAAATCAATGCTGATGTGGCTTGGACAAATATGAGGGTCAGATAGAATAATATCATTATGATAATCTCTTCCGACATGAATACTATTTTTGTTCAGTTTATGTCTATGTAAGAGTTTGTGATTACGATTTATCTCTTCAATGATTAACTCTTTCATGTCAGCTTTTTCTGTCACGTATTGCTCATTTACTAATTCCATGACACAGCCTCCATAAATTTACGGGTAAAAGTTAACGCATTTTCTTGATTGATTCCTGCAATAGTAAAATGACTTACTAATGCCTGATTGTGTTTGTCTATTGAAGCGCTTAGGTAAAGTACATCAAATAAATCGGGAAATTTTTTATAAGCTCTGGTGCATAAAATACTTTTGTTCTCTATCATTTTATTGTCTGGCATTACTAAATCATGATGGCATTGGTATTGCGTTACATTGTCTTTATTAGCTCTGTTCCCTGCACCAGCATGGGCAATTTGTTGTTGGTATAAGTGATAAAATTTGTTTGAGCCAATATTGTTAGCTTGCATATAGCGAAACTCCATCTCCATTGCACCAGTAAAAAAATGTGAAGAAATATAGGTGTTTTCATCCAATGAACAATTTGCTACAGCTGCAAGTATCAATGCATCATCTTTGTCAGCATTTGAATCGCCCCAGCAGCGAATAAATGGCACATCAATAATAGGAATCATGCCATATTTACCTAATGATTTTTCGTGCCATGTACTATTTAATATTGAGGTCATTAATTTATTCTGGTTTGCAGTTAACTGTGCTGCCATTTGTTGCTCAATTGACTCAGGAGGCGATAATAAGAAAGCTTCATATAATTGGGCTAACTTATCGTGTGGTACTAAAAACCCAATAGAATTACCTGAAGTTGCTACATTAATACCAACCACTTTTGCATTTTTATTTACTACAGGGCCGCCACTCATACCTGAGTTAATTGAACCGGTAAAATGAATGCGCTCATTAAATGATTCTTTTTTCAAACCATTGTACGTACCAGGTACTACTATCATGCCTAGATCATGGGGGTTACCCAAAGAGAACAGTTGCTCTCCTTTGTGTGGCGCTGTCGCTGAAATTTGGAAAAAATTAGCTTGTGCATCGTTTGTAGCATCTATATCGCGCTTAACTAATGCAAGATCATTAATAACATCAACACTTTTAAGTGCTAGTAACCCGGTATTTCCTTCACCGTCTAAATACTCCATACGATACTTTTTAGGATGCAAGGCATAGCTGGAAATAACATGATAATTGGTGGCTATAATACCATCTTTACTAATTTGAAAACCTGAACCAATTGATGACTTTTCACCACTGGCTTTATCTATTAATTTAATTTGGTAAAGGGAAGGTTTTAATTGGTTAAATAGTTGTTCTGCTTGTTCGGTGGCAAAACTACTACTAGTGCTTAGTATGATAAATACCAAGATAAAAAAAGCTTTCATCTATATTCCTACTATAAAATTTCCACTCTATTGTGCCATTCTTTACGTATTAGTCACTTACTATTTTGACTAATCTACTATCTAAAGTATTATGCGAGTTATTAAATGGTAAATGGATAATTTTATGAAAATAATCAAACTATTATTAACCACAGCTTTATTAAGCTATTTCAGCTCACTTGCTGTTGCAAATGATGATAACGAATTATGTAAGGAAGAAAGTAATTCGTGTACTTTTGCACTGTTGAGCGAAACAAAAAGCGTAAGTTCGAACAAAAAAAATAAAGTACAGAGCGTAAACGAAAGCCGTGCCAATAAGCCGTTATCACCTTTTTCTACTTTTAAAGTGACTAATAGCTTAATTGCCTTAGATTTAGGACTTATTAAAAATACTGAGCAAGAGCTATCTTTTGATGAAACCACTTACCCAATACAGCCTTGGTGGCCATCTGTGTGGAAGTTACCTCATTATGATTTATCTACGGCATTTAAATTTTCTATGGTCGCTATTTATCGTCAACTGGCAACAGATATTGGCGAACAGAATATGAGACATTATTTAGATAAAATGCACTATGGAAACCAAGATATCTCTTCCGGTTTAGATAGCTTTTGGTTAAATGGCAGCATGAAAATATCAGCGGTTGAACAAATCAATTTTTTGCAGAATATGTATCACAATAAATTTGGTTTCAATGATAAGGCAGTAGATAACTTAAAAAGTATTATGTTAGCTGAGACAACACCAAATTATCGTATTTATGCTAAAACTGGAGCTGGAAAAACGGATAATAAAACGATGCTAGGTTGGTATATTGGTTTTGTTGAAAATTCAGCTGGAGTACATTTTTTTGCATTTAACTTTGACAGTGCTAGCTATGGTGAAATGAAAGCTAAGCGCGTTAAGTTAGCAAAAAATCATCTTAGACAAGCAGGCATAATAGAATAGCCTGACATTTTAGTTACGATATTCCCCGTTGATAAAAATTAGCTTTATTGATCTAGTGCAAATAAGCTGATTTTTACCTGCGACAAATTGTCGCGTATTGTACATTTCCTTTTGTTTTAAATAAGTTAAGCTGTGAATATGTGCGCAATTAAATATATTCATTAACATGAAGTGAAATACTATGCGCACTTTTCTTACTCCTGCAGCAGTGGCTGTAAAAATAGTTTTATTATCAACTATTACCTCATCAACCGTACTTCTTTCTGGACAAGCTTTAGCTGATGAAGCGCCTGAAGCTATTGATGAATTAGAAGTTATTACTATCACCAACCAACGCCATCGTGGTCTAGAAGAAATGAAAGGCTATGCGCAGGGACATACTAGCGTACCTGATTTAGCTGACTGGCTTACCTCTGTACCAGGTGCAAATGTGAACAGTAATGGACCAGTTACGGGCATTGCTCAATATCGTGGATTATATGGCGATAGAGTTTCTGCAACGCTTGACGGACATCCGGTTATTGGTGCTGGACCAAACGCAATGGATACACCATTAAGTTACTCTACACCATTAATTGTTGATTCAATGACTGTTTATCGCGGAATTGCACCAGTATCCGCGGGTATTAATACCTTAGGTGGCGCTATTGAAGTTAAAATGCGTAAAGCAGAAACCATGAATGCTAAAGAAGTTGCCTTATCAGGAGACATACAAGCAGGTTATCGTAGTAATAATAGTGCGAAAACATTATCTGCTGTCACCAACATAACGAAAGGCAATGTTGCGGTATTGTTATATGGTAATAGCCAAAAAGGCGATAGCATGGAAAGCGGTGATGGCACGACTATCGATCCAACTGACTTTGATAAAGTGCAACTGGGTGGCGATATTCGTTATATTAAAGACGATAATGAAATCGGTTTTAGCTATCACTACACAGATACGAATGACTCTGGCACACCAGCGTTACCGATGGACATTGAATACATTGAAAGCCACCGTATTACCTTAGATGGTGCTTTTAATTTAGATGGTTGGCAAGGTGAATGGCAGTTAGGTTATATTGACGCAGATCATGGTATGACCAACTACTTAATGCGCCAAAATAATGATTTAACTAAATACCGCCTTAATACGGCAACAGCTGATACTTCTGATTTTAAATTAAAAATAGCAAAAGGCTTTAGTTTTGGTGAACTAGCTTTCGGTGTTGATGGTTATTTTGCGACCCATGATTCAGTTATTACAAATCCAAATAGTATGATGTTTGAAGTAGTTAACTTTAATGATGTTGAAGATAATCGCTATGGCATTTTCACTCAATGGCAGAATCAATTTGATCAAACCAATGTACAGCTAGGTGTTAGGTTAAAACGTGCAGAATCTAATGCCGGTGATGTTGGCTCATCAATGGCTATGATGACAAATACGATGGGAACACTTGTTGGTGAAATACGAGATAATTTTAATAGCGCCGATCGTAAAGTATCAGACAACAATGTAGATATTGCTTTGAATACGCAAACAACTCTATCACCTAATGTTTCTTTATCAGCAGGTGTGGGTTTAAAAACTAGAGCGCCTTCTTATCAAGAGCGCTTCTTGTGGACACCTATGGAAGCAACAGGTGGTTTAGCAGATGGACATACTTATATTGGTGATATAAACCTGAAATCTGAAACTGCTTATCAAGTTGATTTAGGCTTAACGTATCAAGATGACGATTTCATGATAACACCACATGTTTTCTATCAATCTATTGATGACTATATCCAAGGCACACCGATGGGTATGGCTGATATGTCAGCTAGAATGCTTGCTAATATGATGTCGGGTGATACTAACCCATTAAAATTTTCTAATGTAGATGCGAAGCTTTATGGTTTTGATCTTAATAGTTATTACCATATTAATGAAAGTTTTGAGCTATCTACAATTATTAGCTATGTACAAGGTGAACGTCGCGATATTGATGATAATTTATATCGTATTGCGCCACTTAATGGTCAAATTAATTTACGTTATAGCACTGAAGATTGGATGGTTAAAACAAGTCTTGTTATGGCTGCTAAACAAAATGACGTATCAACGACTAATGGCGAACAAAAAACAGCAGGCTACGGTATTGTGAATATTGATGCCCAATACTTTGTTGATAACAACTTAGTAATACGCTTTGGTGTTGACAATATTTTAGATAAAAATTATCAAGATCACTTGGGTGGATACAACCGTGTTAAGGGAACTGAAATTCCTGTGTTATCAAGACTACCTAGTGAAGGCGTTAGTGCTTGGGCGGAAGTAACCTATAGCTTTTGATTTCACGTCATAATTTAATGTTATGTTAAACAAAGCCCTGAATTTTCAGGGCTTTTTTATTTGTTTTTTTATGTTCTAGATCAAATCCTATCAATAAATATCTAGATAACTTCATCTTCGCGACGTTATGTCACACTGCAAAACCTGAAAAAGCTTTTACTATAGCGTCAACTTTAATCACCGATAATTTCACGACGTTATGAATACAAAAATAAAAATATCTTTACTCTCCCTTATTGTTAGTCAGTACTGTGGTTCTGCTTTTGCTGATACGCCTGAAATGGATGAAGGCGCCAATTTTGAACGTATAACGGTTACAGCAACTCGTCAAGAATCGTTAGATACAGACTTAGCCATGTCAGTAAAAGGCGTAGGAAAAGATGAATTAGCGCTTGATAACGGCCAACATGTAGCAGAATCACTGAACAGTATTTCAGGGGTGTTGATCGATCAACTTTCTGGTGGTCAAGGTCATAAAGCCGCGATTAGAATGCCAATGAACACAGGCGGTTATTACCTTTATCTACAAGATAATATTCCACTGCAATCAGCTGCTTTTTTTAATCATAATGCTTTATGGTGGTCTAGCTTTAATTCCAATGTTGCACGTATGGAAGTTTTAAAGGGCGCTGGTACAGCCCTTTATGGCTCTGGCGCAGTAGCGGCTACCGTTAATATTTTATCAGCAGATATTGCTGATACGCCGCAAACCAGTATTGATTTAATGCTAGGTGAAGATGAATATACTAAAGTGCAAGCGAGCCATAGTAATAAACTATCGGATACGCAAGGTTTTCGTATTGCAGGCTCGTATTTAAAAAATGATGGCTGGCGCGATCATACTGGATCAGAACGCGCAGAAATAACGCTTCGCCATGAATTAGAGCTAGATGACAATGAACGTTTAGTGACTTCTTTTGTTGCCTCAGATCTTGAACAAGAAATGGCAGCAAGTTTAGAAGAACCTGCATATTCAAATGATAAAACCAATTCAGGTCTTACTCCTGATGTGTTAGCTAGCGATCCACTACGTAAAACTCAATATATGCGCCTTTCAACACAGTGGGATAAAGTTGATGGTAATAACTTCTATTCTCTAATTCCCTACTATCGCTATCGCACTAATGACTATACAGCGACATGGAATACTAATATGCCAAAAGTTGAATCTGAGATTCAAACGTTAGGTTTATTGGCGTTAGCAAACTTTGAGCATAATAGCGGAAGTGAAACTACGGTCGGTATGGACATTGAACTCACAGAAGGAGATTTGCTTTCTTATCAACCGCTTGATTATGAAGGGGAGCCAAATTGGAAAGGTGAAATTGATACGTTTGTAGAAGGGGAACAATTTTACGATGATACTACGCAATTCATTAATATTTCTCCGTATATCCAACATAAACGCAACTTAACGGAAAATCTAGATTTAACCTTAGGTGCGCGCTATGACTATGCGAAGTACGATTTTGATAACCACTTAGGGGTTTATGGTGATATTGGTCATGGTAGAATAAGTTTAAGAAATAGAAGTGATAATTTTAATCACTTAAGCCCTAAAGCAAGTTTAAATTATCATTTAACTCAAGACAGCAGTGTTTATCTTCGTTATGCCAATAGTTTCCGCTTACCTACTGCGGGCAGCATATATCATTTAACTACCAAAGATGATGGTGATGCCAAAGCCGTTGATCCTGAAACATCAGATACTTTTGAAGTAGGCTATAAAGCTAACTGGAAAACAGTTTCTTTTGATAGCGCTATTTACTACATGGATGTTGATGATGGCATTGTTCACGCCTATAACGATGATGGCCAGCGGTATTTAACTAATGCAGCTCGTGTTATTCACAAAGGGATTGAAGCTTCTGTTACATGGCAAGTTAATGAACAACTAAATATCAGTACTGCTTATAGCAAATCTAAACATGAGTTTGATAAGCATGAAGATGAAGATTTAGAAGGTAATGAAATGGCAGCAGCGCCGGATTATATTGCCAATTTACGTGTGCGTTATATGCCAACTTTTTTAAAAGGCTTTACTGCCATGTTAGAAGTGCAATCGATTGGCGAATATTGGTTAGATGATAAGAATAGTCAAGATGATGGCAATGATCGCATTGAAGATGGCTACACTGTCGGTAATTTGAAAGCACGTTATCAAGTATCAAAGAAGCTAGCATTTCATGCACGAGTACTGAACATTACCGACAACGAATATGTGCAAGAAGCATCGTATAGATACGGTAAAACTAAATACTCACCCGGTGCACCACGTACAGCCTATGTTGGCTTAAGTTATCAGTGGTAAGGAATAAAATATGTCAATGTTAACTCGTATCGTTTCCGTTTTAGTTGTTTGCACTTCTATGAGTGCAATTACCAATATAAGTGAAGCAGCAGGCCATAATCATCAAGCCATGCAACCTAAAAAGCAACAAATGGCTCGTTGTGAAGGTACTGAAATAATATGTGCTAAAACAGTTACTTCAGCCTTTGCTCCTAATGGTGATTTATGGCGTTTGTGGGCTTTGGATTCAAGTATTTATTTTCAAATATCAAAGGATGAAGGTAAAACATTTTCAGAATCAAATCGTGTTGGTATTGATAAAGAAAAAATTTCTGCACGTAATGAAAATCGTCCTAAAATAGCTTTTGACAAATACCAAGGGGTGTATTTGTCATGGGCTACGCCGAAAGAGAAAAAGTATACTGCTGATGTACGCTTTTCTTATTCTAGCGATTACGGTAAAACCTTCACTCAGCCAGTAACGGTTAATGACGATAATTTGTTAACAGGGCATAGCTTTAATGAGATGTTAGTAACAGGGGAAGGAGATATCAGCATTGTTTGGTTAGACTCTCGACACTCTTATCAGCTTCGCAAACAGGGCAAGAAAACTAATGGCTCTGCGTTATATTTGGGTAAAGCAAATTATAGAAAAGGCGATAAAAACTTTTCAAATGAGCAATTAGCCAACAACACTTGTGTGTGTTGTCGCATTGCGATGAATTACAATAATCATGGTGAAATAGCGGTATTTTGGCGACATATTTATGGTGATAATATTCGTGAATTTGCACTAATGACATTGGGTCAAGGTGATAGCAAGCAGTCAACACCTTATCAAATAAGCTATGACCGTTGGAAAATCAATGGCTGTCCTCATCAAGGGGGAGCAATTAGTATCAATGAAAATAATCGCTATCACTTAGTTTGGTTTAATCAAGGTGAAGTAGGTAAGGGGATTTTCTATGCATCTAGTGATGATCAAGGGAAATCATTAACCAAACCACTATCGGTTGGCATGCAAAGTGCGCAAGCTGCTCATCCTCACATGAAAACTAATGGCAATAGAATTGATATTGTGTGGACACAGTTTACTGGCACCGAACATGAACTTTGGCATCAATACTCAAATGACAATGGTAAATCCTTTACTCAAGCTGCGGTCATTGCAAAAGCATTTAATGGCTCGGATCGTCCCTTTATTATCACAAAAGATAACGTGAGTTATGTTTCATGGCAGCGCCCTAGACAGAGTCACTTGGTACAAGAATTATGAGTTTTTTTAAGAAACTGATTAGCGGTCCTATTATTTTTTTTCTACTCATTAGTAACGTAGTTTTTGCCGAATCAATTGCTTTTAATAAAGAGCAATTAACGGCGCTTAAAAAACAAAATATGGGTAAACAATGGCTGATGCTATTGTGGTCAGTTGATTGTCCCCCTTGTTTTAAAGAACTTGCTATTCTTCAAAAATTACAACGACAACATGACGATTTGGCTGTAGTAATTATTAACACCGATGCTAGTGATGAAGTAAATGCTGAACGAATAGATATTATTGAAAAGTTTGAATTAAATACCCTTACTAATTTTCACTTTGAAGATGGGACTGATGCTCAAAGTAGATTTTATATTGATCCTAATTGGTATGGAGAATTACCACGAAGTTACTTTGTAGAAAGTAATGGTAAATTTCATGGGAAAAGTGGTTTGGTTAATCAGTCATTATTGACAAAATGGTTGATCAACTAAGCAAGGTATTTAAACCTTAAGTCACGAATAAATGTATTTAGCCGTTAATAAAGCCGAGACTAACTTCTGTTAGTCTCGGCTTTTACATTCAATAATTAAAAACAAATGTGTGAATTATTACTCGTTATAAACGATGGCAAAGTTTACGCTTTATTTTATTGCACCATAAATTTAGATGTCATAAATTATTATCTGAAAAGTAGATAAATAAACCTACTTATTAAAGAGTGAAATAAAACATGACAGATAGCTTAAGGTTTGAACAAGTAGAGCAATATTTATTATCTAAGCCTGAAGCATCTTTGTATTATCCATTTGGTGATGATGTCAAAGTTTTTCGAGTGAAGTCAAAAATGTTTGCGACGCTAGCGGTTGGAAAAATAGGTAAGGATGATAAAGAAAAGAAAGATTGGTGGCTGAATCTAAAGTGTGATCCTGAAGAAGCGGTTATGTTGAGAGATATATTTCCAGCGATTATTCCGGGGTATCATATGAATAAACGCTTATGGAATACAGTCATTCTAGATGGCTCAATCCCACAAGGTGAAATTGAGCGCATGATAGATAACTCGTTTAAATTGGTTGTTTGTAAAATGACCAAGAAAGAACAGTTGTCCATTTTATAGTATATTATTAAATAAATATTTTGGTCATTTTTGAGTGCGTCTAACGGAATTAAAATCGAGTAAATATATCCCCTTGTGGAATATTGATTAATGAATATATGAGTGTATTTTCAGTTTCTGAGTATATGTTTATATTAGCTGTATCATCGGAGAAAAATTCAAGTTTTGCTGATGTTTCACCATAGACTAATTTGATTGAACCTTCACTGTAATATCCAAAACGCTCAACATCACGTACAAGTACTTCATTTGTTATAAAAGTTGCAGAGTTTGGGTTTTCATCTAAATAAACTTCCCCTGAAATTGATTCATGTCTTTGGGCAAGATTTTCTATTATTGTAAATTTATAAGTTACTTTTTTAAGTTCTTTATAACCCCATATATTATTAAAAGTGTAGTCAGAATAAACACTTGTTTCATCTATTCCAGGCTCTTTATACCTATTGTATTCTAAATCACCGTTAACGGAGCTATTAAAACTTGCAGTATCTTCTATAGAATCAAAATTCAATGCGATTTTGTAATTATTTGAATCAATTGAAGAGTATGTAGCATCATTATCATTTAAGTATAAATCATAACGAAGACTTAACTTTCCATTAATAGTTTCAGATTCTATGTTTGAGCACTCTTGAAAAGAGTATTGGATTTCATCGTCTTCAAAAGTTAAAAAACTATTATGTGGTTGACGCTGGAAGATAATCTCTTTTGTTAGAACCCCTGATACATTGCACGGAATATTTTGCTCGTTGGAGAAGTCACCGTTAATTACTATTTGTGCAACATCAAATATAGGCAATGGATTATTAATTACTGCACCAAGGTGTTTGCGAAATAATTCAATAGCATTAGATTCATCTATTGCATTATCTTTTTGTAATACCTCTTCAACAGGGTTATCAATATTGTTTAGTTCTTCAATCTTTTTGTCACTAGAACTACTTCCACCACCGCAACTTGTAATAGTAAGAATACTAAATAGTACAGTTAATCCATTTCGTTTGAAAATCATTTAAATCCCTTTATATGTTTTGATATTAGAATCGGAAGAATTCTATATGAAAACTTAAATTAATAGAATGCTTATGTAGAATAAATAGTAATTAATTTATTGAAATACAATAGAAAAATTATTTTATTAGCAATTTACAGTTAATCTTAAATTGTGTTACGTGATAGTTAGGTTGATTTAATTCTGTAGTTTTTATGTAGATATTATATCCACAGATATAAACGACTCTGGAATAACACTATTTTGGATATATGATGGATAATTCGTTTATGACATTTACTCGCGTTTTTACTTAATTTATTTGTTTTCTTGTCGTTATCATTTTTAATCGTGACCAAATAAACTGTATAGAAAAATAAACTACGGTGGATGCTAAGGCTATGATAGCGCCAAATATTGTTGGTAAAACTGCACCAAAAGTGAAGCTCATACTTAGAATAAAGCCAATAATAAATTCTTCCCTGTATATTCTAAAAAATATGGCGAAAAATAGAATTCCTGAAAATAACGCCGAGGAAACATCTGAATACCCATTTAAAAATGTAAGTGAAAGCAATGCACCATACATAAACGAAAAAATAAAACTGATAAATGTTTGTTTTATCAATAATGAATTTTTAGCTAGTGGTGCTTTTAAGATGCGTTTCTGAATACGAGTAAATGATACCCATGATAATACTGGCAGTAATACGCCACCCCACCAATTTGAAATTGACGGAAGATCAGCGCGCTGTAATAAGTGATGACTTGGTACGCCATCATGTAAGTATTGCCAAATAAGCAGTGACCAAATGGTCAGTGTTACAAATCCTGAAAAATAGTATTTTGTTTGTAAAAACTGTGTTTTGTTCATGAGTACAACCTTTTTATAACTTGTTAATTTACACATAAAGCAAATTGTATTCCAATGAAGCAAAACCTTTGTTTATAAGGGAAGGAATCGTGTTTTAGTAAATTTTAAAGATAAAACTGACGATAAAGTAATGAAATTCGCTATCTATTGAAGCTATTCACAAAGATTTAAAAAATAGTAATATAGTAACTGTCTTTAAAGTGGCTAGCTGAATAGAACAACTAAGTTGATGGCTTAATAATCATCAACACTTGTTTAAATTTATACAGAAGAGTTTTCATCAAAATGCGTATTATTCCAATTTTATTATTTCTAGTTCTTATAAGTGGGTGTGCCGCTATAAGTGAAAGCAATAAACTTTCTAAAGTGGCCGAAGACTATTTTGATACTTATTCAAAACGGATTGATTTCAAAAAATTTATGGCATTCTATGCAGATAATGCCCATTTAAAAGATATTGTTTATGGCAATAGCTTTCAGAATAAAGTGGAAATAAGAAACTTTTTAGACTGGAATAAAGGGCAGTTCAACATCATCAATGGTACAAGAGCATTAACTGTTACAAGGCATACTTACGGAGAAAACTTTGTAATAACGGAAGGTTTTTTTCATCAGTTTAACTACGATGGTGAGCTTTTGGGGCCATGGCTTTTTGTTATTACCCAAGAGCTTGATTCTAGTAATAAGATTATTCGGCAGACTGATTGGATTAACTATACCCCTAGAAGTAACTTCTTGGGCGGTAAAAATATGAATGATGAACTCGTAAACAAATAGTTATTACAAGAGCGGCAATATTAATTTAATAAAGAGCGCTATTTAACCTGATACTGCCTAGATAAAAAGATCATTGTCGTCGGATTATTAACGAGTGAGTTGTTCCGTGGTTATATTTGTCTTGAATCGTATGCCCAATGAAGTAATGCTTGGCGTTGTTTTTTTCGGCAACTAAAATCAAACGGTTCACAAAATTTAATTACAGCACTGTAATGTCGCTTAAAGGCAGCCCAGCGTTTTATCTGCCTTAGATCTTCCTCACTCGTTCTTCTACCTAAATAATAGCGACAATACCATTGAAACCATCCACGGGGGTCTTGTGGATGTATCCACCCTTTAGCTTGCCATTGTTTGATTGATTGTGAGGAATCTACGTTAAAATAATTTAAGCTAATGTCTTTTTGCGTCGCACTTAATTTGGCCTCTTTAAACCAATAGTCAGGAAATTCTTGTTGGCAATCTGTGAGGTATTTTCCTCCAAATACACCTAAAGATAACATTTCTGCTGGTGTTAATTCGGGCTTGAAGCGCTCATGAAAATTTTCACCTTCACTTTCTACTAGATGATAATCATAACCCCGTTGCATTTTGTCATTAACTTTTATAATTTTCATACGCTATTAAGTAACATGAGTTCGCTTGGATGAGGACACAGATAGAACGAGTTTGAAATATATTCGTTTGGGTACTTTCTAAAGTGGTGGCGTAATAGCGTTATTGGAACAATTAGTGGCAGATAACCTTGGTTATATTGTTCTATTGTTTCACAAAGCTCTTGTTTATCGTCTTGGCTAATATGCTTTTTTAGGTACCCTTGAATATGATGCAATGTATTGGCATGGTTAGATTTAGTTGCTCTACTTTTTAATAAAACCATCGCCTGAGATATATAGCTTGCAGCCAATGAAGAAAGGCACTCACATGGTTTTGCTAATAAAGCGCCAAGTTTTTTTAACATTATTTGGTCATGACTCATGTATATATATTTGTGCTGAGCATGAAACTGTTGAATATCATTGAGTGAAAAGGCAGTTGTAGTTAACAGTTGCCAGCGAGCATAAACAAAAACACGTTGTATAAAGTTCTCTCTCAATACCAGATCATTTAAGCGACCTTCTTCTTCAATAGGAAGATTAGGAAAATTATCCATGAGTTTTTGAGCATAAATACCAACACCATTTCGCTCAGGCATACTGCCGTTATAAACCTTAACTCGTTCCATGCCACAGCTAGGAGAGTCTTTTTTTAAGATGTAACCTGAAATCTGTGATTGCCAAAATTTTTGCTCATCGGCAATATTTTTCAATTTATCAGTAACATCAAAATCTTCATTTTTAGTACCAACACATTTTATTTCTGCATTTTTAAGCACTAAACGAATGGGTTCTCTAGGAATACTTAAGCCACTTGCAACTTCTGGACAAAAGCGTAAGAACTCAAAATAATTACTTAACGTATTCATCACATATTGGTTTTGTTTATGGCCACCATCAAAGCGAACTTTATCACCTAATAAGCAACTACTCACACCAACTTTTATCTTATTCATATTCGCTTTTGTCATAGATAGATCACCTTATATGCAATAGGCCGATTAATTCATAGTAGATATATTTATATATACTATCAAGGGCTTTGCTAAGGTGAATCAATGCAGGATAAATTATTTATAGTAGTTTTATGGTAGTCTTGCTTGATTGAATTATTGTATGAAGAAATAGAAAATGAATAAATTTTTTTTAAATAGCTGTTTAGCTATGTTGTTTTGTTTTGCACCAATGACGAAAGCATCTGGCGGTGCTGCCGTTGCAATGCCTGACAGCTATAGCGCCCAAACAGCAAAGCTAATTTTACAAAAAGGTGGCAATGCAATTGATGCCGCCATTGCAGCACAGTTTGTATTGGCTGTAACACTACCTGAGGCAGGGAATATTGGTGGTGGTGGCTTTATGACTATTTATAAAGATGGAAAAACTGACTTTTTAGATTATCGTGAAGTTGCCCCGCATGCTGCTCATAGAGATATGTATCTCGACAATGAAGGAAATGTTGTACCTAACTTATCACTTTACGGTACCTTATCCGCAGGAGTACCTGGCACTGTTGAGGGGATGTGGCAAGCTCATAAAAAATATGGCTCTATGGCGTGGAAAGAGCTTCTTGCTCCCGCTATTTCACTAGCCATTGATGGATTTATAGTGCATCAAAAATTGAAAGAAGGGATAAGTTGGCGAATTGAGAGTTTTAAAAGGAAAAATATCAACGTTAATTTTTCTACCTACTTTAGTCATGCAAGGGCAGGTGAAAACTTTAAACAGTTAGAGCTAGGCGAAACGCTTAAGAGAATATCAAATGAGGGCAGCAAAGGTTTTTATCAAGGAAAAACGGCTAAAATTATTCATGATTTTATGGAAAAAAATGGCGGCATAATCACTTCGCAAGATTTGAACAGCTATCAATCTACATGGCGAAAACCAATGCAGATGAAATGGCGTGGTTACGATGTTATTACGGCTCCACCTCCAAGTTCAGGTGGTATCGCGGTGCTACAATGGTTAACAATGTTTGATTTGGTTAAAAAAGACTCAAACATTGAGCACAACTCTACCGCGTATATTCATCTATTGTCAGAAGTTGGCAAAAGAGTCTTTGCAGACAGGGCAGAATACTTAGGAGATCCTGACTTTTTCCAAGTACCTGTAACTAAACTACTTGATAAAAACTATCTTGCTAACCGAGTTGCAGATATTTCTTTAAATCAAATTTCACCTACCAAAAATATTGCTCCCGGCCTTAATGAAAGTAGAGATACCACTCACTTTTCGATTGTAGATCAATGGGGAAATGCTATTTCTAATACGACAACCATTAATTATCCATTTGGTAGTGGTGTAGTTGTAGCAGGGGCTGGTTTTTTATTGAATGACGAAATGGATGATTTTAGTGCTAAACCAGGCGTTCCTAATATTTTTGGAGCTGTTGGCGGTATCGCTAATGAAATTCAACCCAAAAAGCGTATGCTATCCTCAATGTCTCCAACCATATTATTAGATAATGGTAAAGTTAGACTGGTTACAGGATCGCCGGGAGGAACCACGATTATTACTTCTGTATATCAATCAATATTAAACGTGCTTGAATTTAATATGAGCGCTGAAGAGGCAGTTAATACACCTCGCTTTCATCATCAACTTTTGCCGCAAGACGAAATTTGGCATCATGCGAATATTGATGAAAATACGTTAATAAAATTACGTAAAATGGGCTATATAACGAAGTATGATAAGTTCGGCGATTTACAACTAATTATCCAACAAGAAAACCAATTAAGTGCCGCTTCAGAAGGTGGTAAATCTAGCCGAGGTGTTTCACTTACTTTTAATTAATGAACGCTGATAAACCTATTGAATATTAACTAAGAAAGCTTGTGATAATAGATTCAATATATTTGTTCCTTTGAGTTTTAAATGTGTGTTTATTACTGCAAAGGTAGAGCGTTTCGTTTACAGGTTTAGTTAGGTAATGAATGTTAATTGCATCTTGATTTTGAAATGCAGTTACAGCATGTAAAGGTAATACAGTAAAACCTATACCACGACTAATAGGCTCAATGATAAGGCTAATTTGATTTGAAAATCCTTGATGTTTAAATTGTTTGATATGATTAAATTCTACAAAATTATTACCTAATAATAAGCGAGCATGATGCTCTGCATCAGGGTGTTCAATAAAGCCTAATTTTATCAGTTCTCCCCAACTTATTGATTTAATAGCCTTTGGTGTTACTAATACTAAAGGCTCTAGTGCTAACTCTTTATAGAATAAGTTACTGCTTTTATTGAACTCTGTAACTAAACCTATATCAATTTTTCGCTCGTTTAAATCTTCTTCAATTTGGCTATTCGGAGCAAAGGTAAAATCAATAATTAGTTCTTTTTGGTTTTGCTGAATATCGAGTAAATAAGGGTATAGTTTTAGTCCCACACTGCCAGGCGAAGCGATTCTCACGGTGCCAATAAATGCATCATCTTGTTTCACCAATGATGAGAGTTCTTCAGTACGTTGTAGCAGCTCTTTTCCTTGCTGGTATAACTTAGTTCCTGCATCAGTTAATGAAAATGACTTTCCTTCTCTGATGAGTAATGGGGTTTCAAGCTGTAACTCTAGCTTTTTTATATGCTGACTTACGCCAGACTGGGTCATAAATAGTTTATCAGCCGTTTGTGTAAAGTGAGCAACATCAACTAGTGTGCAGAATGTGTTAAGCCAAGATAGATTTATCATAATAAAACGTACTTAAAATAATAATAATTGATAATTTTTTATACTTTATCATCTGGAGTATCATTTATATATCAAATTTATTTTAAGGAAATATACAAATGACTAAACCCTATCCTAGAACATTCTCACATATTGGTATTTCAGTACCTAGTGTAGAAAAAGCAGTAAAATTTTATACGGAAGTACTTGGTTGGTATTTAATTATGGAGCCAACAGAAATTGAAGAAGATGACAGTGCTATTGGTGAGATGTGTACTGATGTATTTGGTGCTAATTGGGAAAAGTTTAAAATTGCTCATATGTCTACAGGTGATCGTATTGGGGTTGAGTTATTTGAATTTAAACAGCAAGAAAACCCTGAAAATAATTTTGAGTATTGGAAAACAGGTGTTTTCCACTTTTGTGTTCAAGACCCTAATCTAGAAGAGTTAGTTGAAAAAATAGTGGCGGCTGGCGGTAAAAAACGTATGGCTAAACCTCGCTATTATTATCCCAATGAAAAGCCATACCGTATGATTTATATGGAAGACCCTTTTGGAAATATATTAGAAATTTACAGCCACAGTTATGAATTAACCTATGCAGCGGGCGCGTACTAATTATAAGGTAAGCTTAGGTTGTTTTTTACCTTAAGCTTACCAGCATAATCGATAACGGGAACTTTGATTACAACGCTGTTATTGCGGCTAACTCCTCAGAAAATAGATCGGTGAGAAATATCAGTGTAGGAAAAACATAAAAATAGCCACGCATTAATTTTTGAATTTTGCTGTTAGCGTGATTTAACTCCATAAAATAGTCCATAATTCGTCTGCCTTTATAGGCAATTGAAAAGCAAATAATAGCGGTAATAAAGAGGTGTGGCTCTGCTGTTTCTGCAACTAACGCATTTAGTGACGTAATAATCATTAACAGTACCCATGAAATATCAAGCATATTCAATGACTTTAAAAATTTGTTTTTTAGCATGATTTTTTCCTATCGTAATACATAAAGCAAAGGAAAAATGATAACCCAAGCGAGATCAACCATATGCCAATAACAGGCTATTGCAGTAAATCCTATATGATTTTTTTGGGTATAGTTTCCCGTTTTTATTTGTCTAATTGCCCATAATAAACTGCCGCTAGCCCATGCAACATGAAGCAAATGATTAAAGGTTAAATAATAATAAACGGCAAAAAAGTTATTGGTGTTGGTTGTTATTCCTTGATCTGCATTCCAATGGTATTCCCAAACTTTAATTATCAAGTAAAGCCCGCCACAAAATACAGCTCCCCATAACCAGTTAACACTTTGCTCAGGTTTATTAAGACGAATAGCAGCTAATGCTTTAGCAACAAAGTAGCTACTTGTGATTAATGCGAACGTATTTAACGTTCCCCCTAAGGTATTTAGGTGTAAAGGGCCTTGATTGAACTGCTCTGGGTAATGGGCTTTTGCAAGAAAATAAACCAAGAAAAATAAACCAAACTCAGTTAACTCAGCAAATATGCCAACCCAAATGGCTTTATTTCCGGGTATTTTATTGATTGTCTCGGGTTCTTTAGTGACTTCACCGTTACCATTAAGATAAAAGCTTGCTGGTTGTTTTACTGCAAAGTTATCGTTAGAAACAAGTATTGATGTACTCATGTTACTACCTTATACATAGAATAAAAGTAAGGTGCGTATGCTTACCTTAATAAAACTAAACCTGTCTCTTATACACATCTCCGAGCCCACGAGACGTAGAGGAATCTCGT